>NZ_JANSIR010000095.1:9713-17686 GCF_047462155.1 Synechococcus sp. OH2 | reverse complement strand
GCGGAGATTGATCTCGATGTGAAGTCGGTCTTGCAGGCTCTGGTGAAGCTGTTCCAGATGACCGAACAACTGAACGGCGAGTTTCCCCTGCCTTCTCCCCTGCGCTTGGGGGCGGGTGTCAACACCGGCTCAGCCATTGTGCGACAGGTGGGCAACAACACCCGCCAGGAATACACCGCCCTGGGCGATACGGTTAATTTGGCCTTTCGCATCGAGAGTGCCACCCGCACCCTCAACACTGACCTGGCCATCAGCCAAGACACCTACGCTTGCTTGGCCAAACAACTAAGGCAGGTAGCCGCCTGTTTTTCCCAGCAGGCGGTGCAGCTCAAGGGGTATACCCACCCGCACCAGGTGTACTACTGCGATGTCCGCTCTCTGCAAGCGGTTCTCGAACTCTAACTAAAACGTGCGCAGAAGCTCTAAAACGTGCGCAGAAGCTGGGGATCCACCTCGCCCACATAGGTGTTGAGACCAATGGCCGTGGCAACTAGAGCCCCATCCACTTCCACCCGTCGGTACTGGGCGATGGCCTCTGCCAGGGGCACATCCACCACGCGCCGATTTTGCCAGGCCACCATGCGGTCGTACTTGCCCTGAGCAATCAAGTCCACAGCCGCCACCCCAAAAGCTGCCCCCAGCAGGCGATCCAGAGGAGAAGGAGTGCCCCCCCGCTGCAGATGGCCCAAAACCATCACCCGCGTCTCGATACCGGTGCGCAGCGCAATCTCGTTGCCTATGTAATAGCCAATGCCGCCGTAGAGAGACTGCCCCAGGCTATTGGTGTAGGTCACCGGTTCTCCCGACTCAGTGCGAACGGCCTCCGCCACCACCACAATGCTGAAATTGTTGCCCCGCTCTTTGCGGTCGAGGATCCTTTTGCAGACATTTTCCAGCTTGTAGGGGATCTCCGGGATCAGGATTACGTGGGCCCCCCCGGCAATGCCAGCACTGAGGGCGATGTGACCGGCATCCCGACCCATCACCTCCATGACCATGACGCGGCTGTGGCTGATGGCGGTGTAGGTGAGCTGATCCAAAGCCTGCACGGCCACACTCAACGCCGTGTTGAACCCCACGGAATACTCGGTGGCACCGACATCGTTGTCGATGGTCTTAGGGATCCCGACGAAGTTCCAATCCCCCTGCAAGGCTAGCTGCCGGAGAATGGCCAGGCTGCCATCTCCCCCCACTCCGATCAGAGCATCCAACCCCAGCCGGTGGTAACCCGTGATCACCTCTGCCGAGCGATCCACCAAGCTGCCATCCGGCATGGGATAGGCGAAGGGGTTGCCCCTGTTCACAGTACCCAGGATGGTGCCGCCATAGCGCAAAATGCCGGAAACCCGCTTCACATCCAGCAGCTCTGCTTCCACCGGTCGCGCCATCAGACCTGCGGTCGCGTTTTTGATGCCGTAAACATCCATGTCATAGTCGCGGGCCCGCCGCACCACTGCTCGGATAACGGCATTGAGGCCGCCACAATCGCCACCGCTGGTGAGGATCCCAATTCGCTTACGTTTTGGCATGGTGCTCCAGGATAACAGCTTGAACAAAGATATCGACTGCCCCGCTCCACAGTTTCAAGCCGACTAGACTTCACTCCTGCAAGCGGATGCTGTGCGGTTTGCTTACAGTGGTTCCGAGGCCCTAGCAGGCTGTGGCCATGGGGTACTTGACCAACCGCAGAGAAGGGGAGGCGACGGCTGGATTACAGGATCCCAAAGAGTATGTCCAGACCTGTGGGCCAAGATGCTGAGCAGAGTTTGCAGTTGGGGAGCGACTCCGCGGACAAGAGGAGTTGTTAAGCATCCTTCACAACAAAGAATTAAGAAATGTTGCCTTGCAAAGCTAGGTTTGGAAAGGTTTTCGCTATCTCTGAGGATAGATCTTGTAGGCAAGACTTAGGGGGAACCATCTGCCGAAAAACCAAAATTAAAATCATTTGTTAAGTAACCTTGATCAAAACCCATTCAAGCGAATGATGGTAGAGATGATGGAGATATTGAAGGAGCCGGTCTGAGTTGGGAGAAGCATGATGACGCAAACCATTGCCCAATGTGCGCTGCGGGGGGCCACAGAGTTGCTCAGCCGTTACCAGCGGGGAGAGCGTCACTTTCCCCAATCTTGTCTGGAGTACGCCTTCTTACGGGGGGTCGATCTGCGCCGGGCCGACCTGCGCGGGTCTGACTTGCATGGGGCCAACCTACGCTATGCCAACCTGCGCGGCAGCAATCTGGCCAATGCCGACTTGCGCTGTGCCGATCTGCGCTATGCCGACCTGGAGGGAGCCTGTTTGGAGGGAGCCAATTTAAGCGGAGCCCAGTACAACCACAACACCTGCTTCCCCGCCGGTTTCGATCCGGTAACAGCGGGGATGCAACTGTTCGAGTTTTAGCTTAATCGGCGGGAAGCCCCGCACTGTATTGGTGAGTTGTGTTGACTCAAGAGCACATCAGTGACGAGTCTTGGGAGGTGTTCACCCAAGCTTTCAAGCAAGGTGGGTGCTGCGTTGGAGCCGCAGAAAGCTCTCTAAAAAAGAGGGATCCCCAAGGGGGGATCCCAGGGGTATTTGCTCTGGGTCGCATTGGCTAGGGCTGCGTCCGGAAGCTCTTCACCTCCAAGACTGGCCCCACCTGGGCCACCGTCACCATATCTTCTTTGATCTGTCCCTGGATGGTGACCTCCAACCCCTCTTGTAAGAGCTCTTTGGGGGCGCGGAAGAGGGCGTAGTGCTGGCCGGAAGGGAGCGTCAGCACCCACACCCCCCCTTCGATATCCAGGAACTCGATGGTACCGCTGTATTCTTGCATCACTTCCTCAGCGCTAAACCGGTGCTGCTGGGCTGGGAATCCAAGATGGCTTGCGCTCCCAAATAGGCCAGGCCCAGGCAGAGCAAACCATTGAGGAGCAAGAAGGAGCGCCCCAACCAAGCAGAGGAGCCAAGCCATAGTACCCCCTCGTAGAACAGGGATCCGGACAGGAGCAGATGGGAGGCCATACCGATCGAGAGGCCGACGACCGCCCAACGCCAGCGCCGATGGCCCAGGAACAGCACCATCAACAGGCCGGGGATCAACACGCTGGCAAACAAGGGGTTCAAAGCATTGGTTTGGGCCAAGGCGGTGCCCAGCTCTGGCAGGGAGCTCCCCATCACCTGGAAGGGCCACCGGGGCGCACCCACAATGGCCAACCCTTGCAGGGGGAAGAGACCAGCGCTGCCCAGCAGGATCCCTCCCAGGAGGGGTACTGTTGCCAGCATGGGCTTGGGAGCCAGCCACCAGCGGATCAGCACCAGGATGATGTAGCCGCCCACCACCATCAGCAGCTTGGGCACCAGGGCAATCGGGCCACCATCAAACCAGAAGCGTGGGTTGAGGTAGCCGTTGTTGTTCAGATATTGCAGGAAGTCCTTCAGCCACAGCACTAGGGGGTTCTCCTCTTGCTGACCGGTGGCTCGGGCCAGGGCCCTAGCTGCGTCCAGACGACCGGCGCCGTAGAAGTTCTGCTTGTCGCCGGGCACCGGGGTGGCCGACATCTTCAGCACTTCTTCCACCTTATCCGGATCTTTGATGCCCTGAGCCTGGATCAGCGCTGCTACGCCGGCCACGTGGGGAGTGGCCATGCTGGTGCCTTGGAAGTAGGCAAAGACGGGCTCGTTGGGGTTGCGGCGGTTGATGGTCTGCTGCAGAATGCCGTACTCAGGGTGCTCGGGAGTCTTGGCCCCGCCGGGAGCGGCGATATCTACCCCAACCCCATAGTTGGAGTAGGGGGCTTTGCTGCCATCGGGCCCGGTAGCCGAGACGGCGATGACATGGGGGTAGCGGGCCGGGTAGCTCACCTCGCTTGAGTTTTCATTGCCGGCGGCTGCGATCACCGTCACCCCTTTGCGGTGGGCATAGGCTACGGCCTCTTCCATCAGTTGGGCAGAGGCACGGCTACCCAGGCTGAGGTTGATGATTGTGGCGCCGTGGTCAGCAGCATAGCGGATCCCTTCCACCACATCCGACAGGGATCCAAAGCCATTGGCATCCAGCACCCGCACCGGCATGATCTTGGCCTTGAAGGCGACCCCGGCCACGCCTAGGGTGTTGTTGGTGGATTGGGCGATGGTGCCCGCCACATGGGTGCCATGGCCGTTGAGGTCGGTGGGATCCTCATCGTCATCCACGAAGTCGTAGCCCTTCACAAATTCGGTTTGGGCCAGATCCGGCACCCGTGTCACCCCAGTGTCCACCACGGCTACCGTTACCCCTTCCCCTTGGGAGATGTCCCAGGCTTCCGGCATGCGGATGGCTCGCAGGTTCCATTGCTGGGGATAGAGGCGATCGTTGGGCACAAAAGCGGCCTGGAATTGGTAATTGGGGTGGGCATACTCGACCAGGGCTTCCCGCGAGAGCCGTTGGATTAGCCGCCGTGTGGCTCCTGGATGTTCCGCATTCACATCAAACAGGTAAATAGCCTCCTGGCGGGCAAAAGCGCTGTTGCTGCTGGGTCGCAGCGGCAAATTGTAGGCTTTGGCAAGAGCAGCAATCTCAGTGGGAGTGGCCGTGTTGACAAAGTTGACCACAATGCTGTCGTAGGGGGTGGATCCCTTACCGCAGGCCGTCACCAGCAGTGCCGCCAGGCCAGCGCAGCAGAGACCCAACCAGCGTCTGAAGTTCATCATGCACGCCCTCGGGATCCAAAATTGTTGCCACCAGTATGCCCTCTGGATGGGCAATTGACCAGAAAATCAGCACGCTGCGCCACGAGGCTGTTCCTGTTGCCAACTTTTTCGGGGGCCACTCAGGAAACCCAGAAAAAGGAATCCCTCTGGCCAAACGGTTTGTCCCGATGCATGATGGATCTGTAAGAACTTGAAATACTTCTTAACATCATTTCTCAGTATCTCGTCATCAAAGCCAAGAGAGGAATCAGCATGAGCATCGGATGGCAACGGATACTGCGCGTCGGGGCAAGCTTTTGCTTGGGGCTGTGGATTTGGCTAGGTGGGGGATCCCCGATTTGGGCCCAGCCTGCTTTGCCAGTGGTGGAGATGGAGTTGCCGCAGCCGCCGGTGCCGGTCTTGGATTTGGCGGATCAGTTGACCAGCAATCAGGAAGCGCAACTGGCCGAGCATCTAAACCGGTTAGAGGAAGAAACGGGCTGGAAGCTGCGGGTGCTGACCCAGTTTGACCAAACCCCAGGCCGCCAAGTGAAAGAGTACTGGGGCCTGAACGAGCGCAGCGTTTTGATGGTGGCCGATCCCAGGGGAGGCAACTTGCTGGCCTTTAACGTGGGAGACGCAGTGCGGGAGATCCTGCCGCGTACCTTTTGGATTGAGCTGCAATCTCGCTTCGGCAACCAGTTCTACGTGCGAGAGCACGGCACTCAGCGCGCCATTTTGGAAACCGTTGACGTTTTGGATCGCTGTTTTCACCAAGGGGGCTGCCGTGTGGTGCCCGGGCTGCCGCAGGAGCAGTGGATCCTAACGCTGCTCACCTCTATCTTAGGCGGGATCGTCTTCGGGTTTGCCGGCAAACCCCGCCACGCGGAGGAGCTGTTTAACTGGCGCTGGGCTTTGCTTATCTCTCCCTTGTGGTTCATTTTGTTTGGGGCCTTCGGCATCGGCCCGGTGATCACCCGCACCCAGGATTGGCTCCCGCTGGTGCGCAACATCCTGGGCTTTCTGGCAGGAGCCCTGGTGATCTACTTAGCCCCCATTGCCCGACCGGCAGCGGAGCAGCAGTAGCCGTCCTGCCCAGTTAAGGCCAAGCCCCATTCCCCTCTCCCTCTGGGAGGGGGGTAAGCCTCCGGGTCGAGAAAGAATCCTCCGCCTATTGTCCCCCGCAGCAAGCCAGAGGCTAGGGCGAGAACGCTGGGAGCTCCGACGGGGGCAACTTCCCAAGAGAGGATGCTAGAATCAATAGAGCTAGATTGCTGATGTAGCTCAGTTGGTAGAGCACTCGACTTGTAATCGAGCGGTCGTCAGTTCGAGTCTGACCATCAGCTTTGCAGGCGGCCCCCGCTATCCCAGGAGAGGAACTCAGCTTTGACTCTGGCGGTTTGGTTAAATTGACTTCAGTGGGATCCTGCCCCCTCCCCTCAGAGGCGGATCCCCGCGCAGGGTATCTGCCGGTTTGTTCCTTTGTGTTCTCTAGAGGTCTATGTCGGGTCTGCCAGCCGCTACAGTTCGTCGATTGCAAAAGCTGCCCCAGGTGCCCTCGGTATGGGAAGGGGATCGCCACAGCCTACCAGGCTCCCTAGCCCTGGGATCCCAGAGCTCCTCGGGTTTGGCTGAGGGGGAGTGCATTTTATGGGTGGATGGCGTTCAGGGCGTGGTGCGAGCTATGGAGGTGGTGCCTGCTGGCTCCGGCCTTGAGCCGATGGTGCGAACTTTGATCATGGCCATGGAGCGGCCCAATGCTGCCTTGCCGGCTCGTCCGCAAAAGGTCGTTGTGCGGGATCGGGAGGTACAGTTTTTCCTGCGCGGCATTTTGCACGAGCTGGACATCAAAGTGGAATGCCAGCCGGAATTGCCGCTGATCGACGAGATCCTGCAGAGTTTTGCAGAAGCCAGTGAGCAGATCCCGCCTCCGCTGCCGGAGAACTACGCGAAGCTGCTGGCCGGCAAAGCCCTCACCCTCTGGCAAGATGCCCCCTGGGACTATCTGGAGGATCACCAAATCTTGGCGATTGAGCTAAATCGCTGGGACATTGAAACCCTCTACGTCTCGGTCATGGGGCGGCTGGGAATGGAGTACGGGGTTCTTTTTTATCGCTCGCTGCACTCCCTCAAACGGTTTCGCCAGGACGCGGGCCAACCAGATACTCCCGAAGAGATGGAGGAAGCCTTCCTCAGGCAAGATTGTCTCTATCTCACCTTCCAAGCTCGCAATCTCGAACTCAACGAACTGCCAGACCTGGACTTGGCTGATCTGGATCCCGAAGAAATCGAGCCGAACTTCGGCACCATCCACCCTCTCGAGGGCCTGCGCGTTGTTTTGCAGGAAGACGAGGCGGCGGCTTTGGCGGTGGCTTTGGAGGCCTTGCATCGTTTTTTGAAGCAGTACCACCGCAAGCTGGAAGAGGATTTCCAACCCTGTCAGGGTCGGTATCGCATTCCCAACCCACAGGCACCAGGGGAAACCCTCTCGGTGCAAGTGCGCGCCCTGCCCGACTTGGCTGTAGAGCTTCTGGAGCTAGAAGGAGACGAAGAAGAGCACACCCAAACCTTGCTGCGAGATGATCTCGTGCCTGAGGGTGCGCAGCTCGGCCTGGGGGTGTTGCCCTGGACCACAGTGGAGGCGCTGCGCCGCACAGGGCAATGGCATCCTCTCCCCCAAAGTAAGCTGGTGCAAAGGGGTGAAGGGCTGCCGGTGGTGATCGTACGCACCTCCCGCTCCAAGGCAAAGCAGTTGATCGAGAATCTGCGCGGCGAAGGCGGGCCCCAGGGTGTTTGTTTTAACACAGGGGTGGATCCCTTTGCTGGCAGCCGCTACGCCTTGGAAATTGTCCAAACGGGCAACCGCGACCTGCACCTGTTCGGAGAATTTCCCGAAGACGATCCTGTTCACTCGATAGCCCGCGAACGCTGGGAACGGCGTTGCCGCGAGACGGGCGGCTATTGTGGCCTGGTGGTGGCGATGGGGATAAATTCCAACTGGCCAGAGCTGCAGGTGCGCCACATTCTGGCCCTGTTTGAGATGCAGGCGCTCAACCCGACGCGATTGGGTCTGGGGCCGATGGTGCGCATCAGCCGACAGTTGCACTTTCCCTAAGGATCTTGAAAAATCCTTGCGCGAAAAGTCCTTGGGCTAGCCCATGGCTACAAGCCAATCCAGGGATTGGAGCTTAATAGCATTGACTACAGCCTGTTTAAAGTGGGGTACAGGTTGCAAGAGGAAGGACAGGAAGAGATGCCAACCCATTCTTTGGATCTACGGCAAAGAGTCGTGGCAGCTTATCAGGCAGGTCAGACCTCTATCCGC
>NZ_JANSIR010000095.1:7003-9703 GCF_047462155.1 Synechococcus sp. OH2 | reverse complement strand
ACAGGCCCATGGTCATCAGAACCAAAAAGCCAAAGAAGATCAGGGTTTGGCGGCTGGCGGTGAGCACCTTGAGGGCCGTGCCCAGGGTGATCTGGTCTTCCCGCCCGGCCAAGGTGGAACGGGATCCATAGCGGGAATAGCGTTCTTCCACCCCCCAGGTGGCGATCACCCCCAGCAGGATCACCACAGCAGGAATAACAATGAAGAGGCGGTTGATCGTGCTCTGCAAGTTCTCGGGATCCAGGCCGCGCAGCAGCACTGCCGAGCCAATTGCCCCGCCGGCAATGCCCACCATCAGCATCGACCAGACGATCCCCACCAACTGGGAGCGGTTGTGCTCATCGGAAACATCCACCAGCAGCGCCGCAAAGGGCGTGGAGCAGGCGCTCAGGCAAAGCCCATAAAGAGCAAACATCAAGGCGGCGAGAGCAATCCAACCGTAGGTGGCCAGCGACCAACCGCTACTGGCAAAGCTCTGCCCCAAACCCCACACCACTTGCACAGCCAAGAAGATGCACAGGGCAAACAGCACCGAGCCCAGGCGCACATAGCCGCTGCGGTGCGTCCCAAACAAAGGCTTGGCATCAGAAAGCTGCCCAAACCAGACGCGGGCCGGGGAAACCAACTGGTGCATGGCCAGGGATCCCCCTACCACCGTGGCCGGGATGGCCAAGAGATCCAGGTCGATCATGACCCGGTTGAGCACCCCCAGCGTCAGCAGCGACATCATCCCCAGGCCCATCTGAAATAAGCCTAGGCGAAACATGACGGGCAAAGGCAAGGGGGGCGCCGAAGGCTGAGACTCTGAAGAAATGGCCGTGGCCGCAGACACGTTGACCTCAGGATCCCGTTGAATATTGGCCATGACCTGTGATGATTCATGCAAAAGCCCTACAGCTTTTTATGGTAGCCCAGGTAGCTGGGGATCCCGGCAAAGGGATGGGGTTGCCAAAAGCGAAACTGCCGCGCCGGCTCTCCGTAACCGGGTTATGGTCAGGGCATCGTTAAAGAAGGGAGCCTGCTAGTTATATTGTAAGGAAGCCCACATCCCCACCTTTTGGCTGCTGAGTTCGCTGAGCTGGATGAGCATTTCCCCGGCTGCTCTGCCGCTGATGTCCACTGCTTAGGCAAACCCTATGGATTTTCCGACGAGCCAGGATCCTTCCTCATCGCTGCCCCAATGGGCAGAGTACTTCGCTTACAGGCAGGTGATCGACCGGACAATCGCCATGACTAGGGATCCGCGGGCGTGATCCCTGGCAGCCCACTACGGGCTGGATATCGTTGAGCTCACCTGGGAAGATACCGGACGCCACAAGGGATCCGCCCTCGGCCCCAATATCAGCGACATGACCATCCAGGTGCAGCAGCTCAACCCCCTAACGGGTCGCCGCAAGCTGAGCCTGATGCCGGTGATCCGCTACCCCAACTTTGCCGATCTCTCTGCCGACCTGCCCCTCGACAGCCTGAAGGTGCTGGTGGGCAACGAAAAGGGAAAACCCCTGCGTGTGGTGTCGCTGCGGGAGCTGCTGGGGAACCTGCGCCGCTACTTGCACAACCCCCGCTCTTGGGCCGGCAACCGCAACTCGCTGCTGGCCCCACGGGATAGCCATGTGCTGGTGAGCGCCCAGGCCGCCTTTTTGCCCATCCCTGCCGGGGGATCCGCCCAATTCAACCCGGTGCTGTTCAACTATCAGTCTTATCCGGGCAACCCAGCCGTGCTGGCGATCTTGGCCACCCGCGAGGGCACCAGCATTACAGTGATCGAGAACCGCCCGGAGGAGGGATGGGAGAAGATCTGGGGCCAGCGCCTTTTCTTCAACCAAAACGGGGAACGGGCCAGCCTTACTGGGCAGCGCCTCAGCGATTTCCAAGCCCAGCAAGGCGCCAACCCAACCCCCAGGGATCCCGACTCGGCGGAAGTTCCGGAAGAAGCCCTGAACCTGGTAATGCTGATCCAGGTGCCCCTCAAGCAAAGGAAAGTTGAGCAGGTCAGATACTTTACGGAGACCCTAGGCCTAGAGGACTGCTTCCCTAGCAATGTAGAAGCTGCCGTCATCGGCCACGGGGAGGTGGAAGGCCCCTTCACCGAGATCAACAACCTCGACATCGAACGGGATCCCCGCTTTCCCATTCGGGTCACCATCCAGTTCTACAAAGCCACCGACAACGGCGTGGTCTCCGCCGAGGATATGGCCCAAATTCACCGCCAGATTGCCCGCGTCTATCGAGAGGCCGACTATGTGGGCAGCCTGGTAATCCAGCCAGATACGGGCCGCCCGACCGAGTACGACCGCGACGCCGAAACCGAGCGCCCCTTTCCCTTTCCTTGGTTTCCTTGGTGGCTGCGACGCTAGCCTGTTGCCGCTGGTTTTGGCGGGGGCAAGCGGCAAAATCTTTCCGCGCCGGGGTTTCTCTACTACACTGACAACTGACCTGGTGCCAAGCGAAACGAGCCTTCGGGCCGCGGCGCTCGGCAGTTGCGGCCCTTGCACAGACAACAAACCCAATCTCGATCTTGTTTGAGACCGAGAGGCAGATCTATAGACAACTTTCGCTCAAGTCGGCGAAGAATTTCCCCGGCAACCTTATGGCTGACGCAGTTCCAGTTCGTCGCTACGACCTGTTTGTGCAAGCCTCGCGGCTGCTGCAGCGCTATCGGCAGTTGACGCCGGAACTGCGTCCGGTGGGAGTGGAGGT
>NZ_JANSIR010000095.1:5443-6872 GCF_047462155.1 Synechococcus sp. OH2 | reverse complement strand
GGATCCCCCCATGGCCTGCCTCTGCAGCAGGTGGCCCAGCGCATTTGCGATCCCTTCTACAGCAAAGTCCACCCCTTGCTGCCCACCCTGCCGGAGACGGGGGAGCCTTTGGTGTGGCCCTTGTTCAACCAAGGGGAAAATGGCCTTGTCCAGCCCCTGGCGCCAAGCAAAGTGGGCGGCAAACTAGCAGAACGGCGCTGGCTCAAAGCTTGTAACAGCCAGGAGGGCATTGGTTGTCATGCCCTGGCAGCCCATCTGTGGCAGGACGAGCGTTTTCTGGCCGAAGACCGGGATCTGTGTCCCTTTCGCCTCTACGACGGGCGCTACCCCTTGAGCGTGGATCAAGGGCGGCAAACCTGCGGCTTCGACGATCACCCTTGTGGCTGGCAACCGGGGCATCCCAAAATGCTGCAGGTGGTGGGCAAGGGCAAGCAAGCGGAGATTTTGCTCCCCCACTGGACCGAGGACATGTGGGCCATGCTCATCCCGCCCCATCGCCCCCTGCCCATCTATCCTCTGCTGGTGATGCTCTACTTTGGCCAGGAGACTCTGCAGAAGGGGCGGAGCAGCCTTTCGGTGGAGCAGTTTCGTCTGGATTTTCAGTTCAGCCACTCTCAACTCAAGCTGTTGTTCGACACCCACCCTGAGCACCCTCTCAATCGCCATCTGCTCGCTTTGGCAGCGCAACCAGAGGTGGAGTGGGGATCCGCCGAGCTGTTGCCCCAGATGCCGCCCCTTCTCCATCAACCTGCCGGGGGTAAGGTGGTCTTGGAGCCGGATGAGCCGCCCCAGTTTCGCAGCAGTGGGATCCCTTCCTGTGCGGGGACAGACCCGCTGATGGCAGAGCGTCGCCGTCGGCGTCAGTTGGAGCGCAGCGAGCGCCACAACGAGATCTTGCACCACTTTCGCCGCTGGTTCCGCCTGGCCGGGCTGGAGGTGCGGGAAGACCAGCACACATTTGACTTTCTGGCGGTGGCGGATGGAAACCTGCTTTTGGCCGAGGTGAAATTGCTACACCACAAAGATGCGGCAGAGGCGCTGCAGGAGGTGGTGGGGCAATTATTCTATTACGAGCGCTTTGCCCTCACCCCCTGGATCGAACAGGGCTTCTCCGTCCAGAAGGCGGCCGTTTTCGATGGCCCGCCCCCGGATCCCTACATTCGATTTCTGGAAGACCTGGGCATTGCCACCTACTGGATTAACGAACAGCAGATGATCGACGGGCCGGAAAGCTCGCTGCGTCTGCTGCGCCAGATGGAAGTGCGGGTACGGCCGGATCCTGAGTTGGGAGATTAGCCTTTTTTTCGGCTCTAGCCTGACGGTCATTAGAGTCGTTTCAAGTAGCAATTCAAATAGCAATGAAATGTTTCTCTACGTCGTTATTTGGTACGCAACGCTGTCGCAAACGTGCCGGCAGCGCGGAGTGCGA
>NZ_JANSIR010000095.1:0-5351 GCF_047462155.1 Synechococcus sp. OH2 | reverse complement strand
CCTCACCCCCAGCCCCTCTCCCTTTGGGAGAGGGGCTGGGGGTGAGGGACAACAGCAGGGATCAAGGGCTTGGGGAGGAGATCCCAACCTGAGCGCAAACCTGGCCCTGCCGATCGAACAGGGTTACCTGCACCGGCAGGGATCGAGCAGCATACTTTTGCACATAGGCTGTTGCCCGCTGGCGGATTTGCCGAGTCAACTCCTGCAGCACCGGCTCTGCCCAGCCCAGCTCCTTCAGATACTGCACCGCTGCCTCCACCGTCCTTAGCTCTAGCCCCCGCCGCGACTGTTCGGCTGTTCCCCCGCAGCGGATGAGGGCTGCCACCAAGATTTCCAGGCGGGCATCGGCCACATGGCTGGAAGTGGTGAAGATGCCCCCCGCCAGCTTGATCAGCTTGCCGTGGTAGCCGATCAAATGAACCGACTCCGCCCCCCGCAACCCTGCTTCCACCAGCAGCGGCCCGATCCAATTGGCCACCAGTAGAATCTGTTCTGCCGGGATCCCTTGTCGCAGCGCCACCTGCTGCCCATGGCTGCCCACGCAAAAGGCCAGATGCCTGTGCTTTTCCAACTTCTGCTGCAATTCGCAGCGGGCCCGCTCCAGGCTCTCGGCACCGGCAGAAGGCTCCACCTCCGCCCGCGTTCCCAAGAGAGCCAGTCCTTCCAGCACCCCAAACGCCGCATTCGAAGTCCGCTCCGCCAAGAGTTTTCCCTCCGGCAAGATGATGCGCACCCGCAGCCGATAACCCTCTGGGATCCCAGACAAAAGGTTGATCTCAAACAGGCGCCGGGCGTAGGCATAGATGGCCGGGCTGCCGTCAGCGTGTCGTCCTAGCCCCTCCCCCGCTTCCAGGAGCAAAGGGAGAGCGGTGGGATCCCGTTCCTCCAAACTCACCCAGGCCCAGACCGGTGTGTTGCGGGTGAGATCCAGGTGAGGGCCGGGATCCGAGCGGGTAATGGCCAGAGCCGTGTTCTCCGACAAAGCCGCCACCTGCTCCACCGGGATCCTGACCCAGCCGGCAGCAGATCCCGTTTCAGGCTCCACCTGCACCGCAATGACAGGATGAGCGCCGTTCTGCTCCAAAGCGATCCCGATGAGACGGTGGAAAGCAGCCTTAGCAGCAGCCACCGCAAACACGGGCAAGGTATAGCCCTGTTGGGGAGAGGGGAGAACCGCATCCTGCATTTTTTGCCTGGAAATAGAGAGGAACCTGCTCTGGAAAAAACTTTGGAGAGAGCCTGCCTCAATTGTGGCCAACGCCAACCCGCAGGACTGGCTTGCTAGGGCAAACTCCTGAAGCCGACGTTTAGTTCTCCAACTGCGTAATCGTTAAATGATCTGGGGGAAGAAGGGGAGGAGCGAGAACTTATCTCTTTCAATAAAAGTAAAGAGTCAGAACCGGGGCAGCTATGAGCGAAGCAGTGCAGCACTATTTTGAGCGTCTGGAGTTGCAAATTCAGGAGCTGAAAGCTGCCATCGAGCGGATGCCGGAGCAGGTGGCGGCTGCTCTTCTGGCAAAGCAGGAGGCTAAAAAAAATGTCCCCGCCCCCTCCCGTTACAGCGTTCTCACCTCAGACTTGGTGGAAGATGGGAGCCACAACTTTTTGCTGGATGATGAACCCACTGGGGTAAGCAGCCGCAGCATGGGACACGAGCTTGCCCCAGAAGCCCAAATCCAGCGCCTGAGCGCCCAGCTAACCGCTGCCTACAACCGCATTGCCGCCCTAGAAGAACAGCTCTTGGCGCAGCGCCTGCGGCAATGACCTAGCGAGGCTGCGGTGAAGGGGTGGCAAATATGCTGTTTTTGCGCTGCACATCTTGCATCTGGAAGCCGTGCTTGCGCAGCTCCTGATCCAACAGCAGCTCGTTCTCCACGTGATCCACAAACAGCACACCGTTGAGGTGATCGATTTCGTGTTGGATAACCCGCGCCAGCAGGTCGTCGGCTTGGAGGGTGCGGGGCCGCCCGGTTTCGTCCTTAAATGAAACCACCACCCCCTGCGCACGCATGACCTCACAGAAGACGCCCGGAATGCTAAGGCAGCCTTCCTGGCCAGCTACTACTTCGCCCAGGTACTCGCGGATCTCCGGGTTGATCAGCACCAGCGGTGGCACCTCTGGCTTATCGGGATAGAGATCCACCACAATCAAGCGCTTAGGAATGCCCACCTGAGGAGCTGCCAGGCCGATGCCATCGGCACTGTACATAGTCTGCAGCATGTCTCGCGCCAACTGGCGGATCTCGTCGTTGACCTGGCTGACGCGCTTAGCCGGCTGCCGCAGCACCTTGTCACCCATCCGATGGATGCGCAGAGGCGGGTTTTTCAGTTTGGCTTTGGGGACAGAAAGGGTGGCCACCATCCGGCAGGTCTCTCAGAATAAACAGCAGAAGACGTCCAGTCTAGACCTCCATTCTACATTCAGGTTCGTTTGCCATGACTACGACTCGGAGCTGCCGTCCCCAGCCTCTGGGGATCCTTGTTGGTCAATGGCTTGTTTGAAGCCCAGAGCCACCAGAATGTTGGAGAGGGTGAGAAAAGCCTCTGCCGCCCCATGCAAGGGATCCACATTGGCTAGGGAAGTGCCGTAATGGAGTTGGGCATACAACCCCGCCGGGATGCTAACGGCCACAAACAGTAGCAGCAGCCAAAACCCAATCAGGGCCAGGGGCGGGATCCGGCGCAGCCGCGACAGGAAAAACAAGAAGACCAAATAGGGGAAGAGAGAGAGGGCAAACAAACTGTCCATTGCCTAGCTTGGATCCCTCCTCCCAAGGGACTTTTCCACCTGCTCCGCCCGCCAAATGCGGTAGGCAGCCCAGGCTAGAGTGCAATTGCCCAGAAGCGTCAAGCTCGCCTGGACAGTGACCACCCAGTTGAGAGCGGGATCGTTGTCAAACCAGTGCCAGGTAATGGCACACATTGCCCCCAGTAGGGCAGGCAACATCGCCCAGCTCAAGCCGCGCCACTCTGGCCGGCCTATTCGCTCCCCAAACTGCCACACGCAAACAATGGCCGCCAGCCATTCCAAGACGCTGGCAATATGAATCCACCAGGTGGGAAGCGAAAGGACATGCATTAGACGCTGAGGGAATGACGCAGCAACTGGCGGTAAGTGGCCTCCTGTAACAGCATTTGCTTGTGCAGTTTGACCAGGATGTCCTTGGCCTGCTCAGGGCTCATACGAGCTACCAGCGTCTCGAAAGCCCGCTGGCGAAATTCTTGCTCCAGAGAGAGACCTAGCGTTTCATCCATTATCGTCACCTTGAGACTCTTAGGGTAGGAGGGAGTCTCGCGCTAGGATATCCCAGCGCTGCTCCCGACAAGCACTGCAAGCAGGACAATACATATCTTAATAACCTAGTTTAACAAGTTGCAACAAAATGGCAAGTGCCTCCGGATCCTGGTCCGGCCAGGGCTGGAGGGGAAACTCAACAAAGGAGCGGGAAAAGTACACTCCCGCAAAGTTTGATAAAAGCACATTTTGGACAGGGAAGTGCGAAGATTTTTGAGCGGCAATCCCTTTACATCCTGTCATGTTGGGCGATTAGGCGGGGCCTCATGATAAAAGTGAAGTACCTTGAGCCTTGGTTGCCGCTCTTTCCGATTTGCGCCTTGCTTTGCTTGAATTGCCATGACCATTTTTGTGGGAAACCTAAACTATAAAGCCTCAACGGAAGAGCTAGCAGCTTTCTTCCAGCAGAGGTGGAACGTTAAGTCAGTTACAATTCCGATAGACCGAGAAACCGGCCAGACACGGGGCTTCGCGTTCGTGGATTTGGCCACGGAGGCCGAGGAAGAGGAGGCCATCGACGTCGCCAACGGCCAGGAATTTATGGGCCGACCTTTGCGTTTGGATCGAGCCAGGCCGCGCCGACAGGCTTAGCTTCAGCGGGAATTCCTCATCTGACTCCGAGGGAGGTGCCAATCCAAAAGTTGGCAACGCAGGCAATGGCGGGCAGAAGTGAGGGCAACGGCTGGAAGGGCTTTAAGGCTGTTTGAGATGGTAAAGCTGCTGCATCTTTCCGATATTCATTTGGGCAGTGGCTTGGCCTACGGCTCCATCAACCCGGCTACGGGGCTGAACACGCGTTTGGAGGATTTTGTCACTTCTTTGCGCCTGTGCATTGATCGTGCCCTCGATCGGGCTGTGGATCTGGTGCTGTTTGGGGGCGATGCCTTTCCCGATGCGACGCCGCCGCCTCTGCACCAAGAGCTCTTTGCCCAACAATTTCGCCGCCTGGCCGATGCCGGGATCCCGACCGTTCTGCTGGTGGGCAACCACGACCAGTACGGGCAGGGGCAAGAAGGCAACAGCTTGGCCATCTACCGCGCTCTGGGGGTGGCAGGATTTGTTGTGGGGGATCGGCTGCAGACCCATTGGATTGAAACTCGCAGCGGCCCGGTGCAGGTGACCACCTTGCCTTGGCTGAACCGCTCCACCCTGCTTGCCCGCCAGGAGAGCCTGGATCTCAATGCCGAAGTGTTCACTCATCAGCTCCTTCAGCGCCTAAATCTGGCTCTGGAAGGGGAGATCCGCACTTTGCAGCCAGGGATCCCGGCAATTTTGTTGGCCCATGTGATGGTGGAGACGGCCCGCTACGGGGCAGAGCGGCATCTTTCGGTGGGCAAGGGACTGACGGTGCCCCTCTCGCTGCTGGCGCGGCCCGCCTACCAATACGTGGCTTTGGGTCATGTGCATCGTCACCAGGTGTTGTGTCGGCAGCCGTTGGTGATCTATCCCGGCAGCATTGAGCGAGTAGACTTTGGGGAGGAAAAAGAGGAAAAGGGTTGTGTGTTGGCAGAGGTTACGGCCACAGGGGCCAGCTACGAATTTTTGCCCTTACCCACCCGCACCTTTCACACCATCCGCCTCGATCTCACCCCCTATCCCCCCCAGCAGGTGCAGGCCAAACTGCTGGAGGCCATTGCCAAGGCGCCGGTGGCCGGCTCTATTCTGCGCCTGATCTACCGCCTCCGTCCCGACCAGCTCGATTGCGTTGACGAGCGGGCTCTGCACCAGGCCCTCGCCCCTGCCTTCAGCTACACCCTCGTCCCAGACGTGGTCAGCCCCAGCCGTATTCGCCTGCCGGGCCTGGATCCCAGCCGTCTGGAACCTTTGACTGCTCTGGAGCAGTATCTAGCCGACCGCACCGATCTGGCCCCCTTGCGCAACGAGTTGCTGGCGGCTGCCCGTCAGTTGCTGGCGGAAGCAGCAGATCCCTTGTCGGAGGGGAATGCCAACGGGGAGGAGGCGGATCCTGCAAGCCTTGCTGAAGGGGAAGAGCAGCAATTGCCCTTGTTTTAACGTAAGGTGCGGAATTCCCCACCGTCTATACGGTGGGGAGGGA
>NZ_JANSIR010000094.1:25045-38673 GCF_047462155.1 Synechococcus sp. OH2 | reverse complement strand
TGGGGGTGACGCTGCTCTTGTGCTGGCCCTGGTATGGAGCCAATTGGCTGTTTGTCTTCAGCAACGGCTGGGCCTATGCCGAGACTGCCCATTACTACGTCACCTGCCCAGCGGGATCCCTCTGCTGGTGGACGGCCTACCTTCGCGTTTTGCCCCTGCAGATGAGCCCTTTTTTGTGCCCCTTGCCGCTGCTTTCGCTCTGGGGATCCCCAAGCCGGCGGGAGACTCTCCTGTGGGGCCTCTACGGCTCGGGCTACTTGCTCTACACCCTGGTAGCCATTAAGGATGTGCGCTTTACGCTGCCGCTGTTGCCCCTGCTAGCCATCCTATCAGCGGGTGGGCTGGGCAAAGGCTGGCGGTGGCTGGGGGCGCGCTGGGGGCAAAGGGCACTGCGGCAGGGAGTTGGCCTGAGCCTAGCCTTGGGATCCCTGGCCCTGCTCAACCTGGGGCAGCCCCTCACCCCTGGCGTGGCCCCTCTCTGGAAGGGGATCCAAATGCACTGGCAGGGGCAGCACCCCCAGCAGGAGCTGACGCGGTGGATTGGATCCCTGGTGCAGCCAGGTTTGGCCACCACCCTGGGCGTTCTTCCCAACACTGAGCTGATTTCGTCCGAGACGCTCAGCTACCTGGCCGCTCTGCAGCGCTGGCCAATCACCTTCCGCGGTGCCGGGCAAACCCCTTGGCCGGAGCTGGAGCTGGCGCTCCTGGATGGGTTTGTGGATGCGCCAGGGGAGCAGGGAATTGTCGGCCCCTATGGTCCAGCTAAGGAGCAAATTCGGCAACTCCTAGACAAGAGTCCGGACTGGCAGCAAGAGCATTTTGAACTACAAGCGGTGGGCCGGCTGTACACCTACTTCCCCACCCCGCCCAGGGTTGTGCTGCAAGAGGTGCCTGCTCCAGTAGAGGAAGTGGAGCTGCTGCAGCTCAAGGTCTTCCCAGATGAAGGGATCCCGGCCTGGCGGCTGCGCTGGCAGGGCCCGGCCCAGGACTTGGCCCGAACGCTAGTCTGGGCGCGGTTGGAAAATCCCCAGGAGCAGATCTTGGCGGAGCAGGCCTGGGTGGTGGGTCAGAACCGCCTGCAACCCCGCACCAGGAGCAATTGGCAGGTAGAGGAAATTTTGACCTTGCCCCTCTGGCCAGAGTCTGCCGGAGAAGAAGGAATCCTCCACCTGGAGTGGCAACCCCCCAAAGGAATGCGCCGGTCGCTAAGACAGCACTGGCGTGGGTCTCCTGGTAGGGAAAAGGGATCCCTTATCCCGCCAGGAGATCTCCTCTTTCCCCTGCGACAGGCAGCTAGGGCGGCTGCGGCTGGGGATCTGGAGGCGCTCTCCCTCTACCTCAACGCCTGGACAACTTTGCAGTATGCCACTTTCGCAACCGACCCGGATCGCATCCTGACACGCCAGCTTCTGGAGGGAGAACAGCAACAGGCTGCTGACCAAGGCCAAATCGAGCGCCAAATTCAAAGCCACTACGAACTGGGCCTAATGGAGGTGGCGCTGCTGCAGCCAGAAGCAGCCCAGCAGCATTTTCAGCGGATTGTCGAGCTGGATCCCGAAGACGATTGGGCACGGGCCTATTTGGCATTTTTACAGGTCTTTTTTACCCATGATATTCGGGGCCTCCAGGGGTTGAAACAAGAGCTGGCGGCTGCAGTCTATCCCCTTTGCCAGAAAGCCAATCTGGATTGGGATTTGAGTTGGCTCTGTGCAGCTCTTTAGGAGGAAGATCCAGATCCATTTGAGAAACTTGAGAAAGCAGGAAATCGGCAAAAGCTTTGGCTACCACCGAGAGGCGCTTGGAGCGCAAATAGACCAAATGCCAAAATCCACGGATGGGAAACTCTTCCACATCCAAAATGGCCAAATGGTGTTGCCAATCCCCCAGAGCCAACACATGCTGAGACAAAACCGAAATGCCCAGCCCGCCAATGATGCCCTGGCGAATGGCTTCGCTACTGCCTATCTCCATGCGGATGTTGAGCTTGAGGTTATGTTTGTCGAAGAGCCGCTCCACTGCCATGCGGGTGCCGGAGCCGGGTTCGCGGGCCAAGAAGGGCTCTTGAGCAATACGGGCCAGGGGGATCCGCTTCTGGCCCACCAAAGGATGGTGAATAGGAGCCATCACCACCAAGGGATTTTCCAGAAAGGGTTGCGCCACTACATCCAAATCTTCCGGCGGCATCCCCATTACATAGAGATCATCCATGTTGTTGCTTAGCCCCTCCAGAACCTGCTGCCGGTTCAGCACCTTGAGGGATACATCGATGCCGGGGTACTGCTGACAAAATAGCCCCAGCAGGCGAGGAATAAAGTACTTAGCAGTGGTGACAACCCCAATGCTCAGCCGTCCCTGTTTTAACCCCTTTAGGTCGGCGAGGGTCATCTCAAATTGGTTCAACTGCTCAAAGATTTTTTGGCAAGTCTGGTACAAAGCTTGCCCCGCCTCTGTGAGATAGAGCCGCTTGCCCACCTGTTCAAACAGCGGCAACCCCACCGATTTGCTCAATTGCTTGATCTGCATGGAAATCGTGGGCTGGGTCAGGTAAAGCTCCTCAGCGGCACGGGTGAAGCTGAGATGACGGGCAGCAACCTCGAAGATTTGTAACTGGTGCAGCGTAATGGCCTTCATGGAGAATCAAGGAGCACTAAAGATTTACTCTTAAATCATAAACCTCAATCTATGACCCTTGGTGAGATTTCCCTGAGGCTATGACCCTTGGCGAGATTTCCCTGAGGGCCCGCCGGCTCGAGCGCGTCTCCGCAGGCTCTTCTTCTGGAGGACGGGGAGGGATTGGCGAGCCGTTCAGCTCCTGTGGGAATGCCGAAGGCCAGGTGCCGCCACCCCTGTTTGGGCAGATCCGGAGGAGAAGGGTGCATTGGCTTCATCGGCAGCAAGCCCCACACTGTAATTTTGTTTACTCAAGAGCCAATCAGTGTCGGGATGAAAGCCGTTCCTGCTACAGTTAAGGAGAACAAGTTCAATCTCTGGAGAGTTTCCCGCCGTGGGTCGCACGGGTGGCCGCACGCTGAGACCTCTGTACCAACAAGTCTGTGAAGCGTGAAGCCCGTACGCTATCGGTGCGCGCAGCGGGGCGTAAGCCATGGTGTGTTGACTCAACGAAGATGAGTGTCGGGAGTCGTTCCCGATCAGAAAACACGGTTTTGCGGTGTGGAGCAACCCGTGGTTTTTTCCGGAGCAGTGCAGATGGCAATTTACGAAGGCAATTTTGTTCAGACGGGGGATCTGCGTCTGGCCATTGTTATCAGTCGGTTTAACGATTTGATAGCCGGCAAATTGTTGGAGGGGTGCCAGGATGCCCTGAAGCGGCATGGCATCGATGTCAGCTCGGAGAGCCAGCAGGTGGACTATTACTGGGTGCCCGGCAGCTTTGAGGTGCCTGTGGTAGCCCACCAACTGGCCCAGTCCCGCCGTTACGATGCCATCATCTGCTTGGGGGCGGTGATTCGCGGCCAAACCCCTCACTTTGACTATGTGGCAGCAGAGGTGGCCAAGGGGATCGCGGCAGCGAGTTTTCGCACCGGCGTGCCAGTCATTTTCGGGATCCTCACTGCCGATACTCTGCAGCAGGCGCTGGAGCGGGCCGGGATCAAGAACAACAAAGGCTGGGAATACGCCATGAGTGCCCTGGAGATGGCCACCCTGATGCGCCAAGTAGCTCCCCTGTTGCAAGGGAGTGACAGGGCTGGCAACAATGGAGCGGCCTCCCGTCCCTCTCTGCCCGGTGGAGCAGAGGCGCTGCAGCCGGGGGTAACTTTGGAGAGTGCCGCCTACTGACGGCGGGTTAGACGGGTGAGCACCTCGTTGGAGCGCTGCACAAAGGCCCGTGCGGCTGCGGGGTCAAAGCTTTTCTGGGTAATCAGCGCCAGATCGTAGATGTGATTGCAGATGAGGTTGACCAGCTCTGGATCCCGCCCCTCCTCGGCCAGAGCCTGCAGGTTTTGGATCAAGGGGTGGGCGGTGTTGAGAACTAGGGTGTGTTCTTCCAGAAACTCTATGGGCTTTTGTTGCAGGATGGCATTGAGCTCCTGCAGGCGCCGCAGCGCCTCCGGCAGCAGGATCATGGCCGGAACTGACTCAGACTTGAGGGCCTTGGCTTTGATCTGCAGCTTCTCTTTGCCCAAAGCCTGACGGAACAGATCCACCAGCTTTTCGCTGCGGGTTTTTTGTGTGATGGGATCGACGAGATCGGCAGCTTTGTCTTTCTGGATCAGCGTCTCGTCCAGCTCGGAATCCACCCGCTTAAATTGGATCCCTTCTTCCCGATACTCCCGCTCCAGGAAGCTGCTGAAATGGCTGTCGATCCAGCTATCCAGCATGATGACCTCCAGGCCCTGGGAGCGGTGCAGGTCGATGTAGGCGCTCTGGGCTGCTTCGTCGGTGGCGTAGTAAACCCGCTTGTTTTGCTTTTCCCGCGTGCGCTCCAGGTATGCTTTGAGGGTCACGTACTCCGGTTTATCGGCAGGGGATCCGGCCACTCGGAAAATGAGAATGTCTTTAATCTGGGCGAAGAACTTGTCGTTGTTCATCGCCCCAAACTTCATGAAGAGGCTAATGTCGGGCCAGACCTTGACATATTTTTCGTAGTCTTCTTTGTAAAGCTCGTTGAGGCGATCCGCCACCTTTTTGGCGATGTGATCCCCGATGCGCCTGACGGTGCGGTCATTTTGCAGGAAGCTGCGGGAGACGTTGAGGGGAATATCCGGGCTGTCGATGGCACCGCGCAGAGGCAGGAGGAATTTGGGAATGACTTCTTCGCAGTTATCCTGGACAAAAACCTGGTTGCAAAATAGCTTGACCTGGCCCTTGGTGGGATCGATATCCGGGCGCAACTTGGGGAAGTAGAGGATCCCTTGCACGATGAAGGGATAATCCGTGTTGATGTGTACCCAGAAGTGGGGATCCTCTTGGAAGGGATAGAGGTAGCGGTAAAACTCTAGGTAATCCTCATCCTTGAGCTCAGAGGGAGGAATCTTCCAGAGGGGCCTCTGGCGATTGATGACTTCTCCGTTGAGTTTAATAGGGACGGGAATGAAGTCGCAGTATTTGCGCACCAATTCGCGGATGCGGCTTGGCTCCAGATACTCCTCGCTATCCGGGCTGAGGTAAAGGGTGACGGTGGTGCCGATGGCGGAGCGCTGCGAATCGGAAAGGGTAAAAGTTGGGCTGCCGTCGCAAGACCACTGCACAGGCGTGCTGCCGGGCTGATAGGAAAGGGTGTCGATCTCCACCCGCTGCGCCACCATAAAAGAGGAATAGAATCCCAGGCCAAAGTGGCCGATGATCGCCTGTTCTGCCTCTTTGCCTTTGTACTTTTGAAGGAACTCCTCAGCGCTGGAAAAGGCCACCTGGTTGATGTACTTTTTTACCTCTTCGGCAGTCATACCGATGCCGGTGTCGCTGACCGAGAGGGTCTTGGCCTCTTTGTTGAGCGCGATCACGATCTCCGGCTCCGGGGGATCCGCCACTTCGCCGGCCAGTTTGGCCATCTTGAGCTTGGCAATGGCATCGGCAGCATTAGAGATCAGCTCCCGCAAAAAAATCTCCCGATCCGAATAGAGAGACTGCTTGATGATGGGGAAAATGTTCTCGGTGTGGATGGTGATGGATCCCTGTTCCAGCACAGTCATAGATGGCTCGGCACTTCAACAAGCTCAGTGCCAATCTACAGAGGTAGCAAAGGCCCCGACAAGCTGAACTTTTTCCAGAAATCCGCACCCGCAACCGAACCGGCTCTAGAGCTGAGCCCCTCTGGCCGGACTCTGCGCCTGGTCGATATCAAGGGTAAGCTGGTGGGCCCAATCTTGCCCAACGCGAATGGTGATGTCGGAGTTGAGAACGCCGGTGGATTCCACCCGCAGCTCTCCCAGGCCAAGGGCAGCGCGAACCTGCTTGGCTCCTTCCCGATCCCCGCTTTGGGCGAGGATCTCCGTTTGCGGCAACACCTGGGGGCTGTCTTCGACGGCAAAAACCTGGGTATAGCCCTGTCGAACCAGTTCTTGCACCACGCGGCGGGCCATCCCCGGCTCTCCGGTAGCATTTTGCACAGCTATGCGCAGGCGGTGCGGCGAGATGGGAGCTACTTCCGCCTCCAGGCCAAAGTGGGTCACGGCCAGGCGGCGGATCCCGGCCAAATCTGGCAGCCAGTAGCTGGTGGCAAACTCTCCCGGCTGGCTGAAGCGGCCCGGCAACAGCACCAGGTCGATGCGATCGTCCCCAGAGGTGAGGACGAACTTGGCCAAGCTCAGAACCTCTTCCCAGGTGAGGTTGGTCTCTAGGTGGGTGCGGACGACCTGCAAAACCTTCGGGATGCGCGGCCAGACAGCAGGGGAGAGCAGTTCCCGGCTCAGGGCCCGCAGCAGCTCCTGTTGCCGTTGTACCCGACCGATATCCCCCAAGCCCAGGTGGTCGCGGCGGAAGCGGGCAAAGTGATGGGCTTGTTCGCCATTGAGGCGGTGCCAGCCAGGCTCTAGGTTAATAAACAACTGCTGCGTGTGATCCACATAGTGCATGGGCTCCGGCACATAGACCTCCACACCCCCCACTGCGTCAATCAAAGCTTCCAGGGCCTCGGTATTGAGGCGAACATAGCGGTCAATCGGGATCCCGCCCAGCAAGGTGCTGACCACCTGGGCCACCAGCGCCGGGCCCCCTGCCAAGTTGGCCGCATTGATCTTGGTTACACCAAAGCCAGGCAAGCGCACGCGGGTATCGCGAGGGATCGATAGGACAGTGATCCGCTGCGCCTGTGGATCAAAACGGGCCAAGAGGATGGTGTCGGTGCGGGTGTTGAGACGCTCCCGTTCTGTGGACAAAGGCAGGGTGGGATCCGGGTTGTCGGTACCGAGGATGAGAATGTGCAAGGATCGATCCAGAGCGGCAGCGCGCAGGGCATCCGGTCGGAAGGCCTCCTGTTCTTTGGCAGTCAGGGAGGTGGGAATCACCTGACGAGGCAGCATCACGGCCAAGAAGGCACCGGCAGAACCTGACAACACAGCCGTGAATCCCAACAACAGCCAGAGAATCCCCTGGCGGATGGCCTGCTGACGAGCGGCGCGGACACGGTCTGGGCGGGGTGGATACTGGAAGGAGGACATCAGGTCGGGCCGAGCCTCGCGGGCGCCTGCAGGAAGGGGTGTACTGTTTAGGGGGTGTTGCCAACCCCACCAATTCAAGGTCATGTTACCGCATCCTTATTCTCTAGGACTGTCCATACCCAACTTCGGCGAGACGGCAGCTTCCCCGGCGGGATCCCTGCAACTGTTGCTGGCGAAGTCGGAGGTGCACCTGTGGCTACAAGTCTTGCCGCCGCTGGCGGAGTTGCTCTCCCAGCTCGACCTTCTTTCCCATGAGGAACGGCAGCGCGCGGAGCGTTTACAGCGGATGGAGGATCGGCGTCGCTTTCTGGGTGGTCGTTTGCTGTTGCGAACCCTGCTTGGCCGCTACAGCGGCCTCCCTCCCCGCGCGATCCCCCTCGGCTACACCGCCGCCGGCAAGCCCTATTGGCCGGATCCACCCCTACCGCTGCAGTTCAACCTCAGCCACTCCCGCGAGCGCGTCCTGGTCGGCCTGATGTGGCAAGCCCGGATCGGGGTGGACTTGGAGTGGATCCGACCCGTGCCCCGCTGGCCACGCATTGCCCGACGCTATTTTTCCGCCGCCGAGCAGGCTCGTCTGTTGGCCTGTCCACCGGCAGAGCGGGAGAGGGTTTTCCTGGAGCTGTGGACGCAGAAAGAGGCTCTCCTGAAAGCCATGGGCGTGGGGCTGGCCGGAGCCAGGGCCGGGGCCGGGGATCCCTGCTGGCTGACCCTGCCCCTGCGGGTTGCCGAGGGCTACGTTGCCGCTGTGGCGATGGAACGACTGGAAGTGGGCGGGCCAGTCCCGACGGTGCAGCTCTGCCAAGGCGCAGATCTCTTCACTCCCGCTTGAACTGCTATCTTGGGTTTTCAGGCCGAGTTTTCATGTTGGGGTTATGTTGCGTGGGTTGCGTTATCTCCTGATATTGAGCCTCTGTCTGGGGATGTCGATCGGCGGGATCCCGCATCCGGTCTGGGCGCGGGATCTGTCGCGGCAAACGCCCCAGGACAAAGCTGTCGAGTTAGGTACTGCCGATAACCAGTTGGTGTTTGTGCCCAAGGAGCTCTTTTTTCGCAACGGCAACCTCTACCGTTTGCACTTGAGCAACCCCAGCCAGTTGAAGCACTATTTCAGCGCCAAAGATTTTGCCGATGCCGTTTGGACTCGCAAGTTGGAAGTGGCCGGTGTGGAAATCAAGGGCCAGATCCGAGAACTGGAGCTGAAGCCAGGTGCGGCAGTGGAGTGGCAGTTTATTCCCCTGAAATCTGGAGTTTATTCTTTGGTCTGTACCATTCCTGGCCACGCCGAAGCGGGCATGATTGGGCAGATTACCATTGGCGACTAGGCTATCTCCTGGGCTAGGGGGGCAAAAGGGGATAGAAAAGAGAAAGACGCTGCCAGGCAAATCGCATGAAAAACCTGCTCAGCCCCATCGTGGAACACTGGACTCGGCGACGCCAGGTAGCCTCTCCTCGCAAAACCAGGCCCCCCCTGCCGGAGCGGGTTGCCGGCTATGCCCTAGCGCTTCTCTCCCTCACTGCTGTTCACGGGATCCGCTACTACAACGAGCCGCAACTGACCGTCGGCAGCCGCTCCCCGCAAACCTTCCTCGCTCCTGCTGCGGCAGAGATCGAAGATGTGGAGGCTACCCAGGCCCGGCAGGCCGAGGCGCGACGGCGCGTGGTGCAAGCCCTCAAAATCAACAGCACCGCCAACGAGAGCATGCGGCAAAATCTGGAGGCTCTCCTGGCAGCGGTGGAGGCCATCCGACAAGAGGCAGGTTCTCTGCCCTATGTTTCTGTCCAATTGCTATCTCTGCCAACGCAGATCTACCTGCGCCAGCTTGCCCCAGAAGAGTGGGAACTCCTTCAGGCTCGTGTCCGACAAGAGGCCATCCGCACCCGTGCAGCCACTCACTCTCTGTCGGAAGAGGTTGCTGGACGTCTGGAGCCGCTTTTTCCAGAGCAGCGGGCCCGGCAAGAGCTGGTCGAGGTTTGGCAGCGGGCCTGGTTGGATGGGGCGGCCACTCAGACGGCGGCCACGGATCCCTATACCCAGTTAATTGCCCAGGTGGAGGCGGCACAACAGCGCTATCGGGCGGCTCTGGAGGCTCTGGAACAGCTCACCCCCCCTGTCGCGGCCACGGTTCTCAACTTAACAGAGACTGAGTGGCAGCAGCTCCAGGGCCTGAGCCGGCGGGTCTTGGAGCGCCTGCAGAAGATAGGCATTGTGGATGGCCTGCCCCGCGAGGTGCGCGCTGAAGGGATCCAAGCCCAACTGGACGAGCTGGCCTTTCCAGGCAGTGCCGCCCAGCGGCAGGAGCTGCAGGGGCTGGTCTATCAGTGGCTGCAGCAGGTGCTGATCCCCAATCTGGAGGTGGATCCGCAGCGCACCGAGCAGCGCATTCGCGCCGAGCTGGAAAAAGTTGAGCCCGTCCTGATCTCGGTTGCGGAAAACCAGGTGATTGTGCGAGCAGATCAGATCATCACCCCCGAGATCTTTTTGATTTTGGATCACTTTGGTTTTACCCAGCGCAGGATCAACGTCTGGGGCCTGGTGGGGGTGGCTGGCGTTATGGGCTTGGGCTTGGCCATTTTCGTCCCCTTGCAGCAACGCTTGCAGCCGGGATTGCGCCGCCGGGATCGGGTGTTGATCCTGATGGTTTCCCTGACTGCTCCGCTTGTGGCAACTTTGTTCAAGCTGGAGTTCAGCTCCTTGCCGGCGGTGGGGCTGTTGCTGGGCAGTTTTTACGGGGCAGGGCTGGGCCTGCTGGTGGTGGTGGGCCAGGCGTTACTTTTGCCGTTGGTCTCCTCTGCCAATCTGCTCACCTTCGCACCCTTGCTTTCCGGCAGTGTGGTGGCCTGCGCCCTGGCCGGGCGCTCCCGCTCTCGGGAAGAGCTGGCCTTGTTGGGAGGAGGGGCGGCGGCGGTGCAGATGCTCACCTATGCGGCTGTTAGCTTGACCACAACTGGCGGCATCGACCTATTGGCGATGGCCTTGGGGGGAGGGATCACGCTGGGGTGGAGCATTGTGGCGCTGGGAGCCAGCCCCTACCTGGAGCGCTTGTTCGACCTGGCCACCCCTATTCGCCTCATCGAGTTGAGCAACCCCAACCGCACCCTGCTGCGGCGGCTGGCGGCAGAAGCCCCCGGCACCTTCCAGCACACCCTGTTTGTAGCCACCTTGGCGGAACGAGCTGCCCAGAAGCTGAACCTCAACGTGGAGTTGGTGCGCACCGGCACCCTCTACCACGACATCGGCAAAATGCTGCAGGCCCGCTACTTCATCGAAAACCAGATGGGCGGCCTCAACCCTCATACGCAACTGGACGATCCCTACCGCAGCGCCCAGATCATCAAGGCCCACGTCAGCGATGGACTGCGCCTGGCCAAGCAGTACAAGTTGCCCACCGCTGTGCGGGCCTTCATTCCCGAACACCAGGGAACAATTTTGATCGCCTATTTCTACCACCAAGCTCGGCTGAAAGCCGGGGATCAGCCGGTGCCCGAGGAGCTGTTCCGCTACGATGGCCCTATCCCCCAGAGCAAGGAGACAGGGGTGGTAATGCTTGCCGATGCTTGTGAGGCGGCCCTGCGCAGCATGACCCTGAGCGACGGCTTTGGCCCTGAGGTGGTTGAGCGGGCCAAGGCTGTTGTCCGCAAAATTGCCCAGGCCCGTTGGCAAGATGGCCAACTGGTCGATAGCGGCCTGACGCTGGAGGATCTGGAGATAGTGGCCGAGGCTTTTGTGGAAGTTTGGCGAGAGTCCAACCACGAGCGCATTCCCTACCCCAGTCCTGCCCCTGCCCCACCCTTGCCTGAGCCCGACTCTGCCCAGGCCGAGATGCCTGTGTTGATGACTCCTTCGACAGGATCCCCCTAGCCTCGGCGAGCTGGGTAGGGAGAGAAAAGTCTAGTTCTAGAGCTCATCCATCGGTACGATAGGGGATCATTTGCGCCGGTGGCGCGTGGCGCTGTTGCGAAGCGAAACAGCTCCAAGGTTTCAGCTTGACCCGCACTCAAGCTCTATGCTCAGGATCCTTTACCATCGTTTTTGGATGGCCTGCTGAATGCCTTATGCAGCTCCTGCTTCCTCCAACCCTCCCAAACTTTCGGCAGTCCCTATTCAGCTCCCGCCTCTTTCCCGGCCTAGCCCTGTCCAACTTTCGCTGGTTATCCCCACCTACAACGAGGCCTCCAGCATTGGCAGCCTAATCCGGCAGTTGTGTGCCCACCTGGACGCAATTCTGCCAGGAGCCTACGAGCTGATTGTGGTAGATGACAACAGCCCGGATTGCACGGCCAAAGTGGCCCAAGAACTACAAGAGGAATTCCCCCAACTGCAGGTTATCTGCCGCCAACACGAACGGGGCCTGGCTACCGCCGTGTTACGGGGATGGCAAGTTGCCCGCGGCGAGGTGCTGGGGGTGATGGATGGAGACTTGCAGCATCCGCCAGAGATCATCCTCAAGTTGTGGCCCCCTATTCAGCAAGGGGCAGACCTGGTGGTGGGCAGCCGCTACGTGGAGTCGGGGGGGGTGAGCCACTGGAACCTGGGCCGGCGCCTCGTCTCCCGGGGAGCCCAGGCTATTGGGCTGGTTTTGCTGCCGGGGGTTTTCAGGCGGGTGTCGGATCCGCTCAGCGGGTTGTTTCTGGTTAGACGCCAAGCCATTGCCGGGATCCCGCTCAGCCCCAAGGGCTACAAGCTCTTGATCGAGGTGCTGGCGCGGGGCCGGGTGAAGACCATAGCTGAGGTCGGCTATATCTTCCAGGAGCGCCAAAACGGCGAGAGCAAAATCCAACTGCAAACCTGCCTCCAGTATCTCCACCACCTTATTGCTCTTCGCTTCTCCCTAGGCCAGATGGGATCCTTTTTGCGCTTTAGCACGGTCGGCCTATCCGGCACATTTGTGGATATGACGTTGCTGTATCTGTTGCACGATCCCAACAACTTAGGGTGGGATCTGGCTATCAGCAAACTCATCGCCTCTGAGGTGGCCATTCTCAACAACTTCCTCTGGAACGACCTGTGGACCTTTCGCCATGTCACTCGGCTACAGCCAGGCCTCTGGAATCGTCTGAAGCGATTGGTTAAGTTTAATGTCATTTGCCTGATCGGCTTGCTGCTCAACTCTTCGTTGTTGATCTTGCTGAGTGAGCGCCTGGGCATTCACTATCTGTTGGCTAACTTGATTGCAATTGGCATTGTTGTATTTTGGAACTTTTATCTCAACGCTAAACTAAGCTGGCGGGTGGCAGCGAAGTCGAATGCCGAGGGCAGCCAGTCCTGATCCCAGCTTTCGCTCGGGGGCCAGAGGCTAGGTGGAGTTGGGGCGGATCCCTTCCAGGGTGATGATCTCCTGGATAACCGAGCGAACCACAGGAGCCGCCGTTGTCGATCCAAAGGCATCTTCTCCCCGCGGCTCGTCGATCACGGCCAAGATCACGTACTGGGGGCGAAGGGCGGGGAAATAGGCCACAAAACTGGTGATGCGCTTGCCGGGCAGATAGCCTCCCTGCGGCCCTGCTTTCTGGGCCGTGCCTGTTTTGCCGCCGATTTCATATCCCTCGATCTTGGCCGATTGCCCGGTGCCAAAATCCACCACGTCCCGCATTTGGATGCGCACCGCCAGGGTGGCCTGCTCCGACAACACCCGTACCGGCTGGGGTTGGGGGGATCCCCAAACCAAGGTGTCAGTATCCTTTTCAACCAGACCGCGCACCACGTGGGGCCGCACTTTCAGCCCGCCGTTGGCAATGATGCAATGCATGGCGGCCAACTGCAGGGGGGTCAGGGCCAGACCCTGGCCAAAAGCAACGGTGGCCCGCTCCACCGGCACGGTTACGAATTGCCGCAGGGGTTTCAGGCGGCTGGCCGGTTCAAAGGGCAAATCCACGCCGCTGGGCTCGTTAAATCCCAACCGTAGCAGGGCATTGTAATACTGGCGGGGATCCAGCTTGCGCATCAGATGAACCATGCCTACATTGCTCGACTGGCGCAGGATATCGGTGACGCTCATCCAGCCATGGCCTCCCCGCTGCCGGTAGTCGTAGTTTTGGATAGGCCAGCGGCCAATCCAGATCTGTCCCTCGTCGTAGACCCGTTCGTTGGCCGTGAAGGCGCCGGCATCCAGCCCAATGGCGATGTTGATGGGCTTAAAGGTGGATCCCGGCTCGTACAAATCCGTAACGGCCCAGTTGCGAAAGAGGGCAGGGTCATACTCGAAGTAGCGGTTGGGATCGTAGGTGGGCTCGCTCACCAGGGCCAGGATCTCTCCCGTGTGAGGTTGCAGGACGATCACGGTGCCCCGTAGGGCTTGAAACCGTTCCAGTTGCGTTTTCAGGGCGGCGCGGGCAGCCCGCTGCAGCCGCATATCCAGGGTGAGTTGCAGCACCGTCTCCTGGGATTGCAACAGTCCTTCCGGCACTTCGGCCGCCAACAACTGGCCGTAGCCATCGCGGGGAAGGGTGACAGGCTGAACCGTCCGCTCCAGCAAGACCTGTTGAGAGTACTCCAGCCCCGCTTGGCCG
>NZ_JANSIR010000094.1:388-24910 GCF_047462155.1 Synechococcus sp. OH2 | reverse complement strand
CAGATCCACATAGCCCACCACTTCGGCGGCCATTTCCTTCTGGGGATAGACCCGCTGCCGCTCGCTCACCAGTTCCAGGCCGTCCAGGTACAAAGCCTGAATTTGAGCCGCCACTTCCGGCGACAGCCAGCGCTCCAGCCGTACCGCGTGAGTGGCCGACAACTGCTGAGTCAATTGCTCAACTGGCCGCCGCAGCAGAGGGGCCAGAGCAGTGGCAATCTCCTGGGGGGTACGCTTGCCGAAGAGGCGAGGGTGGGCCCAAAGGGTATAGACAGGGCGATCTACAGCCAACAGCTCCGCCTGCTGCCGAGCTACGGAGTGGCGATCCACAATCGAGCGGCGGGGGAGGAAGGGTCGGAGTTGGGCTCGTTGCTGGGCCTCGGCCCGCTGTTGTAAGAGCGGGCCCTGGTGGTGTTGTAAATAGACCAAACGTGCCCCCACCCCCATTAGAGCACCAGCCAGAACGAGGCCCACCGCCCCGACGCGAAAGTTCAGTTGCCGGGCTGTCGGGATCCGCTCCCCCAAAAGCCACGCCAGCCGGGATCCCTGGGGCCAGTGGCTGGGGGGCCAAGGGGGCCAAGCAGGTCTGCCCCGCTGCCGTTGGGCAAGTTGCCGGCTCCTCTGTCGGGTCTGCAAAGGTTGCTGGCCCAAACCGGCCCCAGACCTGTCTTCCACTGCCACCCCTGTATAGATACCACCGTTAGTTTGCCGCCCATCGCCTTGTCCGGCCAGCCTTCGCCTCATTGGGTGGAAAATCCCTGTTGACGCAACGCTTCAAAGAGGGCGATCGCCACCGCATTGCTGAGATTGAGGCTGCGCACCGGCCCGCTCAAGGGGATCCGCACGCTCGGGTAAGTTTCCAAGAACATGGGATCCAGGCCGCAGCTTTCGCTGCCGAACACCAGCCAGTCTCCGGGCTGATAGGCCACCTCGGTGTAGAGGGCCTTGCCCCGCACGCTAAAGCACCAGAACCGCGCCTCGGGATGGGCTTGCACCAGAGCAGACCAAGAGGGATAGCGATGCAGTTGGACGTGCTCCCAATAGTCCAGCCCTGCCCGCCTGAGGTAGCGATCCGAGAGGCGAAACCCCAAGGGATCCACCAGGTGGAGGGGCGTGCGGGTAGCTGCACAGGTGCGGGCAATGTTCCCCGTGTTGGCTGGGATCTCCGGAGCTACCAAAACAACATGGAAGGGCATGGGCCGCTCTCAATGGCTGCCAAACCCGCGGCTGCCGCCTCCCTTTTTGCCCCCACCTTTGCCCGGCTTGCGGCTGGGCTGCTGTCGCGGCGGCGCTGCAGAACGTCCCCGCCACTGGGGGCCGCCCACCGGCAGTGGGCCTCGTCCACCCGGCATCCCCGGAAGGCCGCCCAGGCTCATGCTGCGCATCATGTCGCGCATGCGCTGAAAATCGCTCACTAGGCGGCTGACATCCTCCAGCTTGTGGCCGGAGCCCAGGGCCACCCGCCGCTTGCGGCTGACGCTGCGGGCCAAGAGGTCGGGGTTGCGGCGCTCTTCGGGGGTCATGGAGTTGATCATGGCCTCGGCACGGGCCAGTTGGTCTTGTCCTTTTTGCAGTTGCTCCTCGCTGATCTTCCCCATCCCCGGCATCAGCCGCAGCAAGCTGGCCAGGGATCCCATGCGCTTGATCAGGCGCATTTGTTTGAGGAAATCGGTGAAATCGAACTGGGCGGTCATCATCTTTTCCGCCATAGCGGCGGCATCTCCCAGGTCAATTGCCTCCTGGGCTTTTTCCACCAGGCTGAGGATGTCTCCCATGCCCAAAATGCGGGAGGCCATGCGATCCGGATAAAAGGGATCCAAAGCCTCCACCTTTTCGCCGACGCCGACGAACTTGATGGGCTGGCCGGACACCTGGCGGATGGAGAGGGCTGCCCCGCCGCGGGTATCGCCGTCTAGCTTGGTGAGGATGGCGCCGGTAAGACCCAGCCGCTCGTGGAAGGCCTGGGTGAGGTTGGCGGCCTCCTGCCCAATCATGGCGTCCACCACCAGCAGGATCTCGTGGGGCTGCACCGCCGCCTTGATCCGCTCCAGCTCCGCCATCATCTCCAGGTCAATCTGCAGGCGACCGGCGGTATCCAAGATAACGTAGTCGTAGCCCTGTTCCCGCGCGGCTGCCACTCCCTGGCGGGCGATCTCGACGGGATCCGTCTTGCCCAGGTCGAAGACAGGAATCTGAATCTGCTGGCCCAGGGTCTTGAGCTGGTCGATGGCCGCCGGACGATAGATGTCGCCGGCCACCAGGAGTGGCCTTTTGCCCTGCTTGCGCAAATACAAAGCCAGCTTGGCACAGGTGGTGGTTTTGCCGGATCCCTGCAGGCCGACCATGAGCACAATGGTGGGGGGCTGCTCCGCCTGGGCAATGGGCACATTCGCCTCCCCCATCACCTTCACCAGCTCGTCGTGGACGATCTTGATAAACTGCTGGTCTGGCGTCACCCCCAGGATGACCTCAGCTCCCAGAGCGGCCTGCCGCACGTCCTCGATAAACTGCTTCACCACCTGGAGGTTGACGTCGGCGTCCAACAGGGCGCGCCGCACCTCCCGCAGGGCTTCCTGAATGTTGGTTTCGGTGATCTTGTCCTGGCCGCGCAGTTTTCTCCAGGCCAGTTCCAACTTCTCGGAGAGGGCATCAAACATGAGCGCTGTTCATCCTGTCAAGGGCTGCTAGGGCATTTCCTACCATAGTTCAATTGGAGCAGCTCCATCTTGGGATCCCGCTACCTGGACCGAGAAAGGCTGGCTACTTTACGAAAGTTTAAGCAACAATAGAAGGCGTCGCTTGCAGACTGGCCATGGTCAGCGTTGCTTCCCGCTCCTATAGCACCACCGACTGGCAGTTGGGCTACCGCTCTTTGTCCCACGAGTACGACTATTGGGTGACAGAGATCGAGGGACGGATCCCTGAGAGGCTGCAGGGAACCCTATTTCGCAATGGGCCCGGCAAGCTGGAGGCGGGATCCCAGCGCTATGGCCATCCCTTCGACGGCGACGGTATGGTGTGTGCCATCACCTTTGTAGGCGGGCGGGTGCATTTCCGCAACCGGTTTGTGCGCACTCCCGAGTTTGAGGCAGAGGAGAAGGCGGGACGGGTGCTCTACCGCGGCGTGTTCGGCACCCAGAAGCCGGGGGGCTGGTGGGCCAATTTCCTCGATCTGCGCTTCAAAAATCCCGCCAACACCAACGTCATCTACCAAGGCGGCAAGCTGCTAGCGCTTTGGGAGGCCAGCGCCCCCTATCGGCTGAACCCGGCCACCTTGGCCACCGAAGGGATCGAAACCTTTGCCGGTGCCCTTGCCCCCAACCAGCCTTTTACGGCTCATCCCCGCCGGGATCCAGCCACGGGGGATCTCATGGCCTTTGGGGTGCAGACAGGGCCCCCCTCCATACTGGTGTTTTACCGCGTCGACGCCCAAGGACGGCTGGTGGAAAAGCGGGACTACCGCCTGCCCAGCTTTGCCTTTCTGCACGACTTTGTCTGGACTCCCCGCTACTGGATCTTCTTCCAGAACCCGGTGGCCTTTAACCCCTTGCCCTATGTGTTGGGCTGGCAGCCGGCAGGCACCTGCTTGACCTTAAAAAAAGGAGAGCCCACCCGCATCTGGCTATTTCCCCAACAGGGCGAGCCGCTGCAACTGCAAACGGAGCCAGGGTTTGTCTTTCATTTTGTTAACGGCTACGACGTTGGGGATCAGGTGGTGGTCGATGCCGTTCTCTACGAAACCTACCCTGCCCTGGAGCCGGGGGCTGACTACTTGCAAATTGACTTTGCCCAGGTGCCAGCCGGCAAGCTGTGGCGGTTTGAGCTGGATCCCAAGACGGGCAAGGTTAAGCGGGAGCTCCTGCTTGATCGCTCGGTGGAGTTTCCGGCTATTCACCCCGCCTGCATGGGGGGATCCCATCGCTATATCTACATTGGGGCTACCCATGCTCCCGGTCCCAACGCCCCCTTGCAGGCCATTCTTAGGCTAGACACGACAACAGGCCGCAGTGAGCAATACAGCTTTGCCCCGCGCGGCTTTGTGGGAGAGCCGGTATTCATCCCCGATCCTGAGGACGCTGCGGAGGAAGCCGGCTGGATTGTAACAGTGGTCTTTGATGCCGCCAGTCAGCGCTCGCAGGTAGTGATCCTAGAAGCTGCCAACCTGGCAGCCGGCCCGGTGGCGCGGATCCCCTTGCGGCACCATATTCCCTACGGCCTCCACGGCAGCTTCACCCCTCAGACATGGGTAGAGGCGGATCCCAACAAGGGGTAGGGGAGGGATCTTGGCATAGCTGGCTTCGTCCTGGGCCGCCGTGCGCAAGCTGAGGAAAGGGTGCGGCTCTGTAGCTCAACATTCTGCAACCTGAACCGGAGCAGTTGCTACTATCGGTTAGACTTCAGCTACAGTGATGACAACTGCTGAACCTCGATGGGTTGGGCGCAGGCCCTGGGCGGGTCTGCTGACGGGAGTAAAAGAGGAAAGCTTGTGGGGCTCGGTAGTGTGTTGAGCGGGTCTTGGGTCAAAGGGAGAGGTAAGCCCCGTTTTGGCAACAGCAGATGTCTTGCACTGCCAGACGAGCGTCGTCGCCGACCGCTAGGCATTCTGGTAAACCTCCTGGATTGACTGCAACGGAACCGTTACGATGTCCTCAGATCTGAGACCTCCCCTCCGAATTGCACGGCCCCCCCGGCCCACCTCAACCAGCGAGCCCAGGGAATCAGCTCAAGAGGTCGAGTCAGCTTCTGGTGGGGGCCTGCCTGTTGTTGCCGCCGCCGCTAGTCTAGAGCAGAAGAAAGCGATGGGAAGAGAGCGACCTTGCCTAGAGCCCATCCCGCCGCCCGGGGAAGAGATGCAGTACCGGGCCATCGGCCTCATCGAGGGGCGGTACATTCCCTCGCCCAACCACTTCACTCGCGGGATTTTGCGCACCTCGGATGGTTTAGATCTCAATGCGGTACTGCTAGGCCGGGTAATGAGCCTGGTGCGCAAGCACCTGAAGCCAGAACGCAACTATTTGTGGGTGGTCTATCCCCGCACCCGCGACAAGAGCCAAGATCTGCATGTACAGTTGATGGGGGTGTGGGCACCAGAAGAAATGGGGCAAACCCTGCCAGAGGGATCCCGTCCGACGGTGGTGCCGGACTGGTTTTCCATTCGCGGCGAGGTCGTCTTCCAATCGCAGGAAAAAGGGTTCATTATCGTCAAAATCCGTCAATCCAGCAAAAAGAACTCCGCCAGCTCTTCCCCTCAGCGGGCCCAGACGGCAAAGGGCACTGCGTCTCCTGCAGCAACAGCTCCCAAGCCTCAGGCTTTTAAACTGCGCCTGATCGGATCCTTGCCGGGCAAAGGAGTGGGCACCTTCTGGGATCTACAGGTGCGCCGCCGCGGATCCCTGCTCTACGTGGAGGCAGGAACTCCTGTCGGCCCTGTGCTCAAAGCGCCGCCACGCCCAAAGCGTTCAACTCCCCGCCCCAAACTCAAGAAACACTCTCCCCCCTCCACTCGCGGGCAACAGCCAAAGTCCGCTCAACCCTATCCGCCCTCGGATCCCGCCAAAGCACCCAAACCAGCTAAGCCGGTCAAGAAAAAACGTCTATAGCCTCCATTCCTGGATACGAATTTGTCTCGACTGCGCTTCTGATATTGACCTCGTTGTAATAGGCCTTTCACCGTGTGGTTGCGACATGACAGAATCAAACCCTCCTCACAACAAGGATGAATTTATTTCCCCTCGCTATCCCTACTGGGGTGAGGTGAAGCCGCAGAACTTAATTTTCGATGCCAATCTCCAGGAATTTAGCAATAAGGTGTCGCTGATTTGTGGCTTAGAAACAGGGGGCAAGATTACCCCGGAAGAGGCCTATCGCCAAATTAAACAACTGTGGAAACAGCTCAAAGAAACCAAAAAAGCTATCCTCGACGATCCCAGGTGGAATGAACCTCCTCCCGAGTTGCCGGAGGAAGAATAGCAGGCCGGATCCTCCAGCTCGAACCCCTTTTTAACTTAACCGCAAACAGTGTACACTGAGCGCGGATCCCAGGCCTATTCAGGGGACATGAGGACTTTTCCTTCTCCGGAGGTGCTCCGTCGGCTGCCGGCTGGGGCTGCTGATGGGGCTATTATTCTGGGCACGTTGGTTCTCCTGGCCTTGGTGGCGCAGGTGGGGACGGGGGCTTTTGAGCAGTTTCAGCCGCCGGCGGTGGTGCCTCAGATCGACTTGGATCCGCGCAACCTGCCCTACTACGCCGCCCGCTCCACCTTGCGCATGTTCATCGCCCTCTTCTTTTCCACCCTTTTTACCCTGATCTACGGGTATATCGCCGCCAAAAGCCGCTGGGCGGAGCGAATTTTGATCCCCCTGTTGGACATCCTGCAATCGGTGCCGGTGTTGGGGTTTCTCTCCATTACCGTTACCGGCTTCATCGCACTTTTTCCGGGCAGCCTGCTGGGTCTGGAGGCGGCTTCTATCTTCGCCATCTTCACCAGCCAGGTTTGGAACATGACTTTTTCCTTTTACCAATCCTTGCGCACCCTGCCGCAGGAGCTGGTGGAAGCGGCCACCCTCTACCGCTTGTCGGGCTGGCAGCGCTTCATCCAGTTGGAAGTGCCGGCGGCGATGGTGGGCCTCATCTGGAACGCCATGATGAGTTTTGGCGGGGGATGGTTCTTTGTGGCCGCCAGCGAGGCCATCAGCGTGCTTAACCAGGAGTACACCCTGCCCGGCCTGGGATCCTATGTGGAAGCCGCCATTCAAGCTGAAGATCTGCCCAAGTTGGGCTGGGCGCTTTTGACCATGGCGGTGGTGATCCTGCTGGTGGATCAGCTCTTCTGGCGGCCTCTGGTGGCCTGGTCGGATAAGTTTCGCCTGGAGCAGAGCGCCAGTGCGGCTGCCCCGGAGTCGTGGCTGTATGATCTGCTAACCACAGCACGGATCCCGCGGTTGCTGGGCAATTGGCTGGCTCCCTTCCGAGAATTGGCGGATCGGCTGTTGTCCTATTTAACTCGCCCGCGCTGGGGGGATCCACCCAATCCCGAGGCGGAGCGACGCCGCGAGCGGCTGTTGACTCAGCTCTCTTGGCTGGCCATTGGCGGGGTCGGGGTTTGGATTGTTCATTTTTTGTCCACCACCGTGGGTTTCGGGGAGGTGCTGCTGACCTTTGGGCTGGGGATCCTCACCCTGCTGCGGGTCAGCGTGCTGTTGGTTTTCGCCACCGTGATCTGGACGCCGATCGGAGTGGCCATCGGCTTTAATCCACGCCTGGCAAAGTTGCTGCAGCCGGTGGTGCAATTTCTGGCAGCTTTTCCGGCCAATTTCCTCTTTCCATTTGCCACGCTGTTTTTCATCCGCACCCAAATTAGCATTGAGTGGGGCAGCATTTTGCTGATGTCGTTGGGAGCGCAGTGGTACATTCTCTTTAACTCCATTGCCGGCGCCCAGAGCATTCCCACAGATTTGCGCGAGATGGCCGTGGATGTGGGCTTGCGGGGATGGCAGCTCTGGCAAAAGCTGATTATTCCGGGGATCTTTTCTGCCTGGGTTACCGGGGGGATCACGGCCAGCGGCGGCGCTTGGAACGCTAGCATTGTCTCGGAGATCGTGGCCTGGGGATCCACCACTCTCAAGGCTACGGGATTGGGCACCTATATCGCTGAGGCAACGGCGGTGGGAGATTGGCCCCGCATTACTTTGGGCATTGGCATGATGAGCTTGTTTGTGGTGGGCATCAATCGCCTTTTCTGGCGGCGGTTGTATCAATTGGCAGAAGAAAAATATCACCTTTAATCTTTGAGGCTATCTGATATGAGTTCTGCAGCTTCTCCGGTTCTGATCGAAGTTGAGAGGGTCTACAAGCGCTTTCCTTTGCCGGAGGGCAAGGGCGAGTTTACGGTTTTAAGCCAGATAGATTTGCAAGTGCGGGCAGGGGAAGTTTTGGCTTTGTTGGGCCGCAGCGGCAGCGGCAAAAGCACCCTGCTGCGCATCATGGCGGGCCTGATCCCGCCTAGCGAAGGGCGAGTGTTGAGCAATGGACGTCCTCTGCGGGGCCCCAACCCGGATGTGGCCATGGTGTTTCAGAGTTTTGCTCTCTTGCCCTGGCTGACGGTGCAGGAAAATGTAGAGCTGGGGCTGCAGGCTCAAGGGATCCCGCGCGAGATCCGGCGGCAAAGGGCCCTCAAGGCCATCGACCTGGTGGGCCTGGATGGGTTCGAGAACGCCTACCCCAAGGAACTCTCGGGGGGCATGAAGCAGCGGGTGGGCTTTGCCCGCGCCTTTGTTCTAGAGCCCAAGGTGCTGTTTATGGACGAGCCCTTCAGCGCTCTGGACGTGCTGACGGCGGAAAACCTGCGGGGGGAGATCGACGAGCTCTGGAACACCCAGGCCTTCCCTTCCCAGAGCATTCTCATCGTTACCCACAACATCGAAGAGGCCGTGTTTTTGGCGGATCGGGTGGTGATCCTGGGATCCAAGCCGGGGCGGATCCGGGGAGAGGTGAAGATCGACCTGCCGCGGCCCCACGAACGTACGGATCCCCGCTTCAAGTCCCTGGTCGACTACATCTACGAGATCATGACCAATCCGGAGATCCCGGTAACCGGCGAGGTGGCTGCCCCCACTTCGGTAAGCAGTAGGGCAACTTCTCCCTACGCGCTGCCCCTGCCCCATGCGCGGGTGGGCGGCATCAGTGGTTTGCTGGAGCTGATTGTGGAATGGCCGCAGGCACGGGTAGAGATTGCCGAGCTGGCCGAGCGGCTGCAACTGGCGGTGGATGACTTGCTGCCGATTTTGGATGCGGCGGTGCTGTTGGGCTTTGCCGAGGTAAGCGGCAGGGTGGTACAACTGACCGAGATCGGCCAAGACTTTGCCAACACCACCATCTTGCGCAGCAAGGATCTCTTCCGACAGCAGCTTTTGGCACGGGTGCCGGTCTTCAAGAGCATCCTGCAGACGCTGGAAGAAAAAAACAGCCGCTCCATGCGGGCGGACTTCTTCTTGGATCTCTGGGACGAACACTTTCCCCACGAGGAAGCTGAGCGGCAGTTTGCTACAGCCGTTGACTGGGGGCGCTATGCGGAGCTCTTTGAGTACGATGCCTCGGAAGAGCGGCTGTATCTCCCGGATCCCAGCGAAAGCTCCGCCGCTTCTGAGCCTGTCGGCCTTGATTCCCGTTCTGGCTAGGGCCAGCTTGGCTTTGCCTTTTATCTCTAGCCTCTGTTCAAAGGGAGAAGAGAACTAGGGATCGACGCGACGAGCCATTTTGCTGCCACCGGCCATGCCTACTCGTAAATCCAGCTTTGGGTGGCGGGCGTCCAGCTTACCAGCTCGGATTCCTGGAACCAAAGGGCGATCTCCCGTTGGGCGGTCTCGGGGCCATCGGAGCCATGGACGAGGTTGCGGCCAATATCAATGCCAAAATCACCGCGGATGGTGCCCGGCTCGGCGTCCAAAGGGTTGGTCTTGCCAATGAGCTTGCGAGCGGCAGCAATCACCCCTTTGCCCTGCCAGACCATGGCCACCACCGGCCCTGAGGTGATGAACTTCACCAAACCGGGGAAGAAGGGGCGCTCCTTGTGTTCAGCGTAGTGGGCTTCCGCCAGCTCTTGGCTTACCTGCACCAGCTTTAGGCCCACCAATTGGTAGCCCCGGCTTTCCAGGCGCTGGATGATGGTGCCCACCAGACCCCGCTGCACGCCGTCTGGCTTAATGGCGATAAAGGTGCGCTCCATGGGATCTCCCCTTGTTGTTACTCATCTTCACCGTTATCCTTGTACCGGATTGGGGATCCCCAGTGCAAGGGTGTCTAGGAGCTCACCACCGCCAACGTTAGGAATATAGCCCCCACTATTGCAATCATCCAGCCGGCACTGCGGATTAAGCCAGGGATCCTCTCTGCCCAGGTTTCAGCCGCCCAGAGGGCAAGGAGCGCTACCCCATATTGAACGGTGCTCAACCCCAGCAGATAGCCCAGCCAGGGCATGGGTTCGGCACCGATGATGGCTTCGGCATAGGCATAGCCATGGAATAGCCCCGCCAGGGATCCCCACAGCAGCAAAAGCCAACTTGGGATCTGCCGCGATTGAACCAGCAGTAGGCCAAAGAGAACTATGGAGCAGGCAATGGCCAACTCGGTTAGCCCCAGGGGATCCCAGCCGGCCAGGTGGATCCCGGTGCCCACCAGACCGGCCAGCACAAAGCCCAAAGGGATCCCATAGCGCCAGGGCTGCCCCGCCGCAATGAGACCAATGGCCACCACAAAGGCCAGGTGATCTAAGCCAATAACAGGGTGAGCCAGCCCCGAGAGAAATCCTTCCCATCCTGTGGCCGGCAATCTCCCGCCCAGAGCGTGGTGGGCAAGAGCGGGCCCAGAGGTCAGCCAGGCGATCCCCGCCCCCAGGCCGATGGCCCAGCCACGGCCCACTGGAGCAGGCAAGGCCAAAGGTCGCTGCCACTGCCAAAACATGCTTTTTGCTCCCTCACGATTGAACCTATGCGAAGGGGTCTAAGCTTGCTGTACCCATTTCTTTTCTAGTCTTCAAAGGCGCTCGCTGTACCCTTGTAGATTCTCCGGCTCAAATTGGCGCAAAATCCGCGTTGCCTCGCGCAGGCGGGTTTCGTTCTCTTCCTGCACAATGAGCACGTACTTGCCCGCATTGAGACGGTTGCGGTAGGCCAGGGCATCGCCGGAGCCGCTGGTCAGGCCTACTCCTCCCCCCACAAAAAAGCTGCCCATGGCCCCACCCAGGGCACCCAACAGGCCGCCGATTAGGTGGTTGCCCAGGGATCCCGCCCAGGCAAAGGTATCCAGGCCGCTGAGGACGCTGAACCCCACTCCCGCCAAAAAGCCAAAGGGCACCAGCCAAATGGCCAGGCGCTGCATCTGGCGGCGGGCTGCTTGGGCCGGATCGATGAGCCCAAATTCATCCGCCGTTTTGTAGCCTCGCCCCAGCAGGTGCAATCGCTCCAGAGGGAAGCCCGCTTGTTCCAGGGCGCTGTAGGCCGCTTCGGCAGCCATGCGATCCGGCAGTACCGCAATGAGATAACTCATAGGAAGAGCTGCGCTCGTTATCAGCCAACTCCATTGTCTCCTGAGTTTGGGTAGGGATCCCTATGACACCGGCTTGCCCCACCGAGGCCCAATCCATCAGCCTCTACCAGCGCTTCTATGAAGTTGTGCGGCGGATCCCGCCGGGGCGAGTGGCCACCTATGGTCAGGTGGCGCGGCTTGCCGGCTATCCGGGGTATGCTCGCCAGGTGGGCTATGCCCTGTTTCGCCTGCAAGGCCAAAAAACCGACATCCCCTGGCAGCGGGTGATCAACGCCCAAGGGCGCATCTCCTACTCCCCTTTTCGCCTCGGCTACGACGACCTGCAAAAAGTCTTACTCCAAGCCGAAGGGATCCCCTTCGACGCCGAGGGCCGGGTGGACTTGCACCAGTTTGGCTGGGATCCGCGGCAAGCTTAACCTGAGCTTGACCCAATCTTAAACAAGCCATAGCGAAACCTCCCGCCCAGCCCTGGTAGCTTGAACGCGGATGCGTCTTGTCTCGTGGATGGAGTGAAGGAACTGTCATGAAATCAGCTTGTCGCGCTCGAGGGTCAGCCCCTGCCGAGGGAGGGTTTCCGGCTTGGCTGAACCCTCTGGCCAAGTCCCTGTGGGTTGGGCTGTGCTGTTTGGTGCTGGGCCTGGCCAGCGCCTGCGGTACCACTGACGACAGCTCAGTTCCTCCAGCCGGCGGAGGAGCGGGGTTTATCGCCTCGGATCCCAATGTCACCCTCTCCAGTCAACCGCCCGCCTTTACGCTGCAGATTTTGCACGCTAGCGACTTGGAAGCTTCCATTGCTGCTGTTCAGGATGCGCCCCGCTTCTCGGCGGTGGTGAATGCACTGCGGCCCCAATTTCCCAACACCGTGATCCTCTCCAGCGGCGACAACTACATTCCCAGCCCCTTCTACAACGCCAGCGCCGATCCCTCGCTGCGGGCTCGCTACGACCGCACGCCTGGCAAGGCTGACATCGAGATCCTCAACGCCATTGGTTTTCAGGCCTCTGCTCTTGGCAACCACGAGTTTGACCAGGGTACCCGACAACTCCGCGACCTCCTGCGGCCTGACCCCAGCCGCGGCTATGCGGGCGCCCGCTTTCCCTACCTAAGCGCCAACCTCAGCTTTAGCGGCACCGGCGAATTAAGCAGCACTGATCTAGCTCCCGATGGGCAAGAGGCCAGTTCCATTCCAGGCAAGATTGCCAAAACGGCTGTAATTACTGTAGGAGGACAGCGGATTGGCTTGGTGGGTGCCACCACCACTCGCTTGGCCGCCATTTCCAGTCCTGGCCCTGAGGTGAGAGTGGAGGGCAGGGTGGACGACACCGACCAGGTGAACGCTGCCCTCATCCAGAATTTCGTTAACCAGCTCACCGCGCAGGGCATTAACAAGATCATCCTCCTGGCCCACCTGCAGCAGCTCCAAAACGAGGTAACCCTGGCCAGCCAACTGCGGGATGTCGATGTCATTATCGCCGGCGGCTCCCACCGTGTTATTGCCAAGCCCACCGACCGCCTGCGCCCTGAAGATGTGCGCACGGGCGACTACCCCATCCTGCGCTCCTCCGCCAGTGGTCAGCCGGTGGCAGTGGTCAACACCGGCGCCAACTACCGCTATGTGGGCCGCTTGGTGGTTGGCTTCGACGCCAACGGGGTGATTGCCCGCATTGATCCGGTAAGCGGCGCCTATGCCACCGATGACCAAGGGGTGGCAGCCGTGCGCGGCACTCCCAACCCTGAGGTGGTGCGGGTGGCCAACGAGATCGGCAACATCATCCGCGCCAAGGATGGCCGTACCTTTGGCTCTACCACCCAATTCCTCAACGGCCTGCGGGCCGAGGTGCGCACCGAGGAAACCAACCTGGGCAACCTCACGGCTGATGCCAACCTGGCCTACGCCAGAACGGTTGACCCCACCACCGTCATCTCCCTGAAAAACGGGGGCGGCATTCGCGCTCCTATTGGGGCTACCACCGGTGGCGGTGGCGGCGAGCCGGTGCGGCGGATCCCTCCGGTGGCCAACCCCGATGCCGGCAAGCAGGCAGGACAAGTTTCGCAACTGGATATCGAAACCGCTCTGGCCTTTAACAACGGCCTGTCGCTGGTAACCGTCACCGCCGAGGAGCTGAAGCAATTGATAGAACACGGGGTGGCGCAAAGCCAGCCAGGGGCCACGCCGGGCCGCTTCCCGCAGATTGGCGGCTTTGCCTTCAGCTTTGATCCCTCGCGGCCACCAGGATCCCGCGTGATCTCTTTGCGGGTGGACACACCCACCGGCCGAGATGTGGTGGTGCGCAACGGCCAGTTGCAAGGGGATCCCCGCCGTACCTTCCGCCTGGTGACGCTGGACTTCTTGGCCAACGGTGGGGATGACTACCCCTTCCCGCGCCTGTCCAACCCCAACCGGGTGAACTTGGCCCCCAGCTCCGGCATCACCTTTGACACTCCCGGCAGTGAACAGGATGCCCTGGCTCGCTATCTGCGGCAGATCGGCGTGTTCACCCAAGCCGACACACCGGCTGCCCAGGACACCCGCATCCAGAACCTCTCGGTACGTCAAGATACAGTACTGCAGGGCTTGTAGGCTGGGCTACTGTTAACCCGTGGATGGAGCCAACCGCCCCTCTCCTCTCTAGGGAGAGGGGATGGTTTTTGGGAAAGCGTCATTCCTCAAATGAGGAGCCATTCAGCATTCTCGAGCCATAGGGTAGAAAGTGTGCCAGCATAGTTCTGCTGGTAGTGCTAGACACCGCCGACGCCCCATGAGCCTGCCAAACCCATCTTCTCTGGCCAACCACCCGCCTGCGTCTTGGAGAGCGCAGCCGGATCCCGTCCTCATCCTTGGAGCGGGCCTGATGGGACGCCTGCTGGCCGCCAGCCTTGTCGAGGTCGGGCATTCTGTGCGCATCGTGGAGGCCGCTTCTCCCACCGCTCCTGAGAGCAGTGCTGCCCATTTTGCTGCGGCCATGCTGGCTCCTCTAGCGGAGTCTGCCGTCGCCGAGGCCAGCGTAGTAGCGCAGGGGTACTATGCCCTCTCTCGCTGGCCCACCCTCCTGGCCAGTCTGGCAGAGCCGGTTTTTTTTCAGCAGGAAGGCACCCTGATCCTCTGGCACCGCCAAGATGCCGGGGAAGCCAAGCGCTTCTCAGCCCTACTGGCCGCTGTAGGGGAACGCCTTCCCCACCTCCCCCGGCCTCAGCCGCTGGATGCCCAGGCTCTGGCCGAGCTGGAGCCCTCGCTGGCCGGGCGATTTAGCCAGGGTCTCTATCTTCCCCAGGAGGGGCAGCTGGACAACCGCCAACTGCTGTTGGCTCTGCTGGCTAAACTGCAGCAGCACGGGGTGGAGGTGGAGTGGGGATCCCCCTGGGATCTGGAGCGGGCGCTAGCCTGGCAGCAGCAAACTGGCGGCTGGGTTTTGGACTGCCGCGGCCTAGGGGCTCAGAAAGAATGGGGTGGGCAAAAGCTGCTGCGGGGGGTGCGAGGGGAGGTGGTGCGTTTGTATGCTCCGGAGGTGGTGCTGCGGCGCCCAACGCGGCTGTTACACCCTCGCTACCCCATCTACATCGCTCCCAAGCCAGGGCACCTGTTCGTGGTGGGAGCCACTGAAATTGAATCCGAGGATCGCTCGCCCGTGAGCGTCCGCTCGGCTTTGGAGCTGCTCAGCGCCGCCTACGCCGTCCACCCTGCCTTTGCCGAAGCGCGTATCCTGGAATTAGGCAGCCAATGTCGTCCCACCTTGGCGAACCACTTGCCAGCCGTGGTGGAGTGCGCGCCTCGCCTGTTGCAGATCAACGGTCTCTACCGCCATGGCTTTCTCATTGCTCCGGCTCTCCACGATGCCGTTTTGGAGTACCTTCACCACGGCAGTTGTCGCCTTGCCCAAGAGTTGGGGATCCCTTTTCAGGTGCAGGCCGCCCCTCTTGCCGGTGAATCCCTGTCGCCATGCGTGTCTTGATCAACCAAAAGCCTTACGATTTGCCGGAGGGCACCACGTTGGCCGAGGCCCTCGCCCAGGTGGAGCTCAGTGGCCCCTTTGCGGTGGCGGTTAATCTAGAATTTGTGCCGCGCGCCCGCTATGGGCAAACCCATCTGCAAGAGGGCGACGAGGTAGAGGTCGTCGTGCCAAGTGCCGGCGGCTAGTGCCCCAGTTGTCTTTCTCCCTATCCTCCCCCAATGTCCACCCTTCTCCAGCTTTCCCCCTCGACTCGGGCCGATGAGGATCCCTTGGTGCTCTACGGACAAGCGCTGCCCAGCCGCCTGATGCTGGGGACAGCTCGCTACCCTTCGCCCGCCATTTTGGAACAGGCGGTGGCGCGGGCGCAGCCCTGTTTGTTGACCGTTTCCCTGCGGCGCCAGGGGGCGCTGGGGTCGGAAGCTTCCCAAGGGTTTTGGGCCCTGCTCCAGAAGTTAGGGATCCCGCTTCTGCCCAACACCGCTGGCTGCCACAGCCTGCAGGAGGTGATCGCGACGGCGGAGATGGCCCGAGAGGTGTTCGGCACCGACTGGATCAAGCTAGAGCTCATCGGGGATGACTACACCTTGCAACCGGATCCGGTGCAACTGCCCGCTGCTGCCGCCGAGCTGGTGCGGCGGGGGTTTAAGGTCTTGCCGTATAGCACCGACGACCTGGTCCTGTGTCAGCGGCTCTTGGATGCCGGCTGTGAGGTAGTCATGCCCTGGGCGGCTCCCATCGGTACTGGCAAGGGCCCCCTCAACCCCTACAACTTGCGCCTGCTGCGGGAGCGGATTGAGGCACCGCTAATTGTGGATGCCGGTCTAGGCCTGCCTTCCCACGCCTGCCAGGTGATGGAGTGGGGCTTTGACGGGGTGCTGCTCAATACGGCAGTGGCTCTGGCTCGGGATCCGGTGGCAATGGCCGAGGCTTTTGCAGTGGCGGTGCGCGCAGGCCGCCAAGCCTATTTGGCTGGGGCAATGGTTCCCCAGGAAACACCCCAGCCAAGCACACCGGTTCTCGGCACTCCTTTTTGGCACCAAGGGTGAGCAGCTTAGGCGGCAGGCTTTTGGGCCTGGATCACCTGCAGGGCTCCTCCAGCGTGCAGGGTCTGCCGGACGGATTGCCAGCCCTGTTGCTGCAGATACTGGGGCAAGTCCAGCTTGAGGAAGTGCCAGGCGGTCTCGGTTTCAAACAGGCCTAGAAAGAGGGCCAAAGCTGGCCAAAGGAGAGGCTGGCAAGGCGTGTGCAAATCGAGAATTAAAAGCCCTCCCCCCGGCTTGAGCACCCGCCACACTTCCCGCAGCACCTGTTCCAGGTCAGGAAAAGGCAGCTCGTGCAGGGCCAGGCTGGTATGTACCCAGTCAAAGCTATCGGCAGGAAAAGGCAGAGCCTGGGCAAAGGCTTCCACAAATTCCACCTTGGGGAGGCGTTGGCGAGCTGCCGCCAGGGCCTTGGGGGAAGCATCCAGGCCGACAACGTTTTGGCTCAGCTCGGCCAGGATTGGAGTCACTTCGGCAGAGCCACAGCAGAGATCCAACACCCGCTCCTGGGGCTGGATGGAGATCCCTTGGAGGGGTAGCCGGCGCAGTCGCTCATATCCCCCCACTGCTAGGGCAGCCGCACGGCTGATGCTGCGGTAAAGCCAGGGAAAGCGGTAACTCCAGTCGCGCAGGAAGGTGGCCATAGGCAGGGATCCCTTGGGGCTTCTCCAGCCTACCTGTGAGACGGCTCCCCTGTCTCCTTGCTATTGTTGGTCCTCACCCCCAACCCCTCTCCCAGAGGTCACCCAAGCGCTCCGCGCCGCTCACGCGACCACCCCCAACCCTTCTCCCAGAGGGAGAGGGGAGTTGGCCCGGCTATTTTTGCCTGATGTGGAACTTTTTTCTGCCGGCAATCGTCTAGGCCGGCAAGGCATTTTGGGCCTTTTCTCCACCCACCTGCTGGTATGACTCAGTTTGAGCTGCCTCCTTCCCCTTCCGCAAGGCCTGGCCAGCACAGCGTGATCTGGCTGGTGGCTGCGGCGGGGCTGACAGTCTTGCTCTGGCGGTTTCCCTGGGGCAATTACCTCCTCTACCCCTTTACTTTGTTGGCCACCTGGTTTCACGAGATGGGCCATGGCCTGATGGCACTGCTATTGGGGGGGGAGTTTCATCGTCTTGAGATCTATCCCGACGGCTCGGGGCTGGCCATTCACAGTGGCGAGCTGTTTTTGGGGCGGGTGGGGCGGGCCTTGGTGGCGGCTGCCGGGCCGATGGGGCCGCCCATAGCTGGGGCCCTGTTCATCCTCACCTCCCGCCGCCGCACAGCTCGGCTAGGGCTGGTATTTTTGGGATCCCTGTTGTTGCTCTCGACGCTGCTCTGGGTGCGTTCCCCCTTTGGCCTTTTGTTCCTCCCGGCCATGGGTTTGGGCATCTTGGCAGTAGCTCGCTGGGCTGCTCCTTGGTTACAAAGCTTTGCCCTGCAATTTTTGGGGGTGCAAGCCTGCGTGAGCACCTATCACCAGCTCGACTATCTCTTTATGGACGCTGCTGTCATCGACGGGCGGTTGATCCTCTCCGATTCCAGCCAGATTGCCCAAAACCTGTTTTTGCCCTACTGGTTCTGGGGAGGGGTGATGGCGGTGTTTTCTTTGGTTCTGCTGATCACCAGCTTGCAACTGGCCTTTCGCGACTAGGGGGCAAAGCCGCAATTCTGGAAGTGATTGTTGTCACCTAAAAATCCGTCGCCCATCACTGCCCAGCCGAAAAAACCGCCGCTACAGTAGGGGGCATGAGGAGTGAGGAGTGTGGGAGCGGATTATGTGGCGAGACGTTATTGGACTGGCTCTGGCGGCTACGCTGCTGTTGATCAGCAAAACGGCGGCAGATACCCTCGGCGAGAGCAAAGTACCAACTCTCAGCAAACCTGAGCCAATCCATTTTGTTCCACTGCAGTGAGGTTGTGCGTCGAGGCGTTATCCCATTGCCGTTTTGTGCAACACTCATCCTAGAGTCTTTTCGTGAGGCCTGGGATCCCTGATGCGCATAGCCCTGTTTACGGAGACGTTTCTGCCCAAGGTGGACGGCATCGTTACGCGGCTTTGCCATACGGTGCGCCATCTGACGGCCCGCGGCAACTCGGTGCTTATCGTCGCACCGCAGGGGGCTCCCAGGCGGTTTGCCCGGGCACGGGTCTACGGGATCCCAGGCCTGCCCTTGCCCCTGTACCCGGAGTTGAAGCTGGCTGCTCCCGGCCCAGTCGTCGGCAGGGTGCTTAGCCGTTTCCGTCCGGATGTGATCCACGTGGTCAACCCTGCGGTTTTGGGGTTGGGGGGCCTCTACTACAGCCAAGCGATGGGGATCCCGCTGGTGGCCTCCTACCACACCCATCTGCCGAAGTATCTGAAGCACTACGGGCTGGGCTTTCTGGAGGGAGTTTTGTGGAACCTCCTCAAGCTAGGGCACAATTTGGCACGGGTCAACCTCTGCACCTCGACAGCGATGATGCAGGAGCTGAGCGCCCACGGCATCGAGCGGGTTCACCTGTGGCAGCGGGGGGTGGATACGGAGCTGTTTCACCCGCAGGCTGCTAGCCCAGAGATGCGGGCCCGCCTTACGGCAGGGCAGCCGGAGCGGCCGCTGTTGCTCTACGTAGGTCGGCTCTCGGCGGAAAAAGAGGTGGGGCGGATCCGGGTGTTGCTGGAGCAGATCCCGCAGGCGCGCCTGGCTATCGTGGGCGACGGGCCGGAGCGGGGATCCCTGGAGCAACATTTTGCCGGCCACGACGTGGTGTTTACGGGCTACTTGCAGGGGCAGGACCTGGCAGCAGCTTTTGCGTCCGCGGATTTGTTCGTGTTCCCCTCCCGCACCGAGACGCTGGGCTTGGTCTTGTTGGAGGCCATGGCTGCCGGTTGTCCGGTAATCGCCCCCCGCTGTGGCGGCATTACCGATGTGGTGGACAGCGGCCGCAACGGCTTTCTCTTCGATCCCGATTCCGACAGCGACTTTGTCCAGGCCACCCGGCAACTGTTGGAGAGTGCCGGGCAGCGGCAGCTCTTCCGGCAACAGGCCCGCCAAGAGGCCGAGCGCTGGAGTTGGTCGGCGGCCACACAACAGTTGGAGGAGTACTACCGCACCGTCATCGCCGAGTCGGGATCCGGCAAGAGCGCAGGCAGCGCGTGAGAATAAGAACAAAAGTCTTCAGCTAAGGAACAGCTTATCGCCCAGTCGCAGCGGATCCCCGACTATAGCAGAGCCCTGCTGCTGGAGCTGTTGCATCAGGGCATCCAGATCTCCTGGCAAAAGGAGCTGCAGGCAGCCTGTGGAGAGAATAAACTGCGGGTGGCCCACCCGCTCCAGGGATCCCAATCGTACCCTGCTGCAAGTGCATTACTTGGGCCTCCAGATCAGCCAGATCAGCGGTGCAACTCCAGGTCGCGTCTGCGCTGTAGAGCAACTGGGGAGCACGCTTAGGCGGAGAGGGGGCGCTCCCCTTCAATGGCCCGCACCTGCTCGACAAAGAACTCTTCTAGCGACTGCCGTTGCCAATGCAAGTCGGTCACCACTGCCCCCGCCTGGCTTAAAAGAGTGAGCAGCTCCGGCAGGGATCCGCCCCATTCCCCCGACCAATGGGATCCCTGGATCGAGAAGTGCTCGAGGCGGTCGCGGAACTGGTCGATGGCGCCACCGTGCCCTTGCACGCGGTAGCTTTTGCTCTGGCCCAGCAGCTCGTCCAATGTTCCCTGCTGCACCAACTTGCCGCCGACAATAATGCCAATGCGGTTGCAGATTACCTCCACATCCCCCAGGATGTGGCTGTTGAAGAACACAGTCTTGCCCTGTTGCCGGAGAGACAAGATGATCTCGCGCATCTGGTAGCGGCCCATGGGATCCAGCCCCGACATCGGCTCGTCCAGGAACACCAGCTCCGGGTCGTTGATTAGAGCCTGGGCTAGGCCAGTGCGCTGCAGCATGCCCTTGGAGTAGGTGCGCATTGGCTTTTTGCGGGCCGTATCTATAGAAAGCCCCACCAGCTCCAGCAGTTGCGGGATCCGCTCCTTGAGGAGGCTATCGGACAAGCGAAAGACCTTGCCCGCAAAATGGAGAAACTCCCAGGCAGTTAGGTAGTCGTAAAAGTAAGGGTTTTCCGGCAGATAGCCCACCTGCTGCTTGATGGAGCGATCCCCCAGGGGTTTGCCCAGCAAAGTGCCCCTGCCGCTGGTAGGCTCCACAATGCCCAGCAGACACTTGATCGTGGTGGTTTTGCCAGCTCCATTAGGCCCCAGTAGCCCAAAGGTTTCGCCACGGGCCACTGTTAGCGAAAAATCCTTGAGAGGGCTGACCACCTTGTTCAGCCAAAAGCCGGTGCGATAGGTTTTGCTCAGACCAGTGACGGCAATGGCCGGCTCAGGCTGCACGGCAGTCGCTTCTAGAGAGGGGGCCAACGTCTCGCTCATAGGAGGAGGCTGGGGTTGAAAAAACCAAGAAAAACTAAGCAGGATGCTAGCCTGCTCTCCAGTTTACGCTCTCCCCCCTTCTTTTGCCTCAGCCACTGGTTGGCAGCAACCTAGAAAGGCGTCTTGACCTTGGGTTGCTTAACCTTCAGCTCGCGAATCCGTTTCAACATCTTTTGGAAATACTCAGCCAGGTAGTCTTCAAGGGAGGTCAGAGAAGCCAGTTCAATGCCCAAGGCTTCGCACACAGGCGTCATGTCGGCATGCATCGGCTCCTTGGCGGCGATCACCTCCACAAACGCTAGCCGGTCGGCAATGTTCCAGCTCCACTGAAAGAACTGGGCCACCTTACGCGCCCCTCGCAGCAGCCCCAAGGGCATGGTGCTGACCTTGGCTTTTTTGCCGGAGAGCTGCTCGCACAGGGCGATGACCTCTTGGGATGTCCAGGCCTTGGGCCCCACCAAGGGGAAGATCTGCCGCTTGGCGGCTTCGACACTGAGCGCTCGCACGGCAAACCGGGCTGCATCTAAGGTGTCGACGTAGGCCGTGGGGATGCTCTCGCTGGCTACCCAAACAATTTGCTCTTCCAAAATGGGGATGGCATACTGGCCGATCAATCCCTGCATGAAGCCCGCCGGACGAAAGATGGTGTAGGGCATCTGGGATCCGATCAAGTACTTCTCGATGTGGTGCTTGAAATTCATCAGGGGCACATTGGGGTACTCATGCTGAGCACCCATGATGGAGAAAAAGACGAAGTGGCCCACTTGGGCAGCCCGTGCCGCATTGATCAGAGCAACTTTGCCATCCCAATCCACCTGGCGGGCGCTGAGGGTGTCGGTTACCCGCACCGTGGCACAGTCGATCACCGCCTCGACGCCTTCCATCGCCGCTCGGAGCGTGCTGGGCTGCAGTAGGTTCCCCACTTTGAGGTGGGCGCCCCATTCACTCAAGAAAGCAGCCTTGGCCGGGTTTCGCACCAGACAAGTCACCTGATGCCCTTCTTCGATGGCCCGCCGCACCACCTGACGGCCCAGCGTTCCCGTTGCCCCCACAACCAGCACGTTCATAAAATTATCATTTCTTAACCTTAGGCTTAGTCTATCAGACAAAGGCAGCTTCCAACACAGAAGGATAGCTTGGTAGCCCCAAACAGGAGTGCGGGGCGGAAAAGCCCGTAATTGGCAATAACAGCGCCTTTACGAGTTTGTTTTTGAACTGCGTAAGGATCCCCCGCCTTTAGGCAGTGGGAGTGTCAAAACTCGGCCCAACTCTAAGCCATGAACAAAACAGGGATCCCCGGCTCAGTCTGCTGCCGAGAGAGTGTTCACCCAGCCAGCTCGTTCATGCGTTGTGCCAAGGTGAAATCCAGTTCCGTAATGCCTCCGGCATCGTGGGTGGTGAGATCCACCCGCACGCGGTTGTAGACATTGGTCCACTCGGGGTGATGCCCCATGCTCTCGGCCACCAAAGCCACACTGCTCATCCAGCCGAAAGCTTCCACAAAGGAGCGAAATTGAAACTGGCGATGCAGCTTCCCCTCCTGCAAAGACCAGCCGGGCAGCTTCTCTAGCTTGGCCTGGATCTCGGCTTCACTGAGTTTGACAGGTCTGGACATGGGCCTTCCCTCCAGTCGATGCCATCGTTTCCATCACGTTTTCATCAAAAGAGCGGCTGCGGGCAGATCCCAGCTTCTTTACAAAACTTCGTAGTCTTCCAGTTCCTGGGAGGCGGCAGCAGGGCCGAGGGGTTTGTATAGCCAGTAGCCTTGCACAGCAAAGTGGGCCTGCCTATAGAAGTTAAGGGCAGCTTGGTTGTGGCGGTAAACCTGCAAGGTGATGGCCGACAACTGCTGCTGGGATCCCCAGCGTTCTACCTGTTGCAGCAAAGCTCTGCCCAGTCCCCGCCGACGATGGGCAGGATCCACCCAGAGCAAAAAGACGTAGGCCCCCCGCCGATGAGTGGCTTGGTCGGTAGAAATGCCGGCCCACACGCCGCCCACCGGCTCCCCTGTTGCTTCGTTGAGGATCCACCAGCAGGGAGTACGGGGGGGGTCGAAGAGGCGATCCAGGGTCGCTTCCAGGTGATCCCACTGGCTTTGCTCGGGGAAAGACTCCTGCAAGGTGGCCTGCAATCCCCGCCGCACCCAGGGCCGATCCCAGGCAGAGCCAATGCGCCAACGGTAACCAGCAGGCAGAGGGATCCCTTGGTCAGCCATCCTCAGACATCAGGAGAGCAGAGAAAGCCACCGGCGTCGCTTCCTCTACCGGGGCCGGCTGGGCCATATCTTCCGGCAGAAACGAGCGGATGCTCACCACCACCAGAGTAAATAGGAACACCAGCAGGATGAGAGCAGGAAAGATATATTGCCGCAGGATGTTCACGTTCCTACACAATCCTTTCAGTCTCTAGAGCATAGCGTGCAGAGGTGGATCCCTAGTCGGTCTTCCGGAAATCTCCTCTCCCCATCCTATCCTCATCTCAGCCCCTATCGACTAACGGGGCGGGATCCCGCGCGTCAACAAGGTGAGAGACTGTAGCCTATGATTCCAAAGTAAGCTCCGTCGTGCATTAAGGTTAAGCGCAGGTAGGTAGGTACTTGCCCTGACCCGTGAGCGGAGAGCCGATGAGCCCCCCAAGCCGCCCCTTAAAGACTTTGGGGATCCCTCCCAATGCCTGGGCTGTGAACGCCGCAATGGCCGACATCACCCGCCCGCCTTTAGAGCCTCGGCCCATCCTGCTGCATACCTCCAGCAAAACCCTGCGCCTGGATCTGGCCAAAGCGGCGCTGCTGGTCATTGACATGCAAAACGACTTTTGCCACCCCGACGGGTGGCTGGCCAGCATTGGCGTCGATGTGACACCGGCGCGAGCTCCCATTGGCCCCCTGAAAACTCTATTGCCCCGCCTGCGGCAGGCCCAGGTGCCGATCGTATGGGTCAACTGGGGCAATCGGCCCGACCTGGTCAACATCAGCGCCGGCCTGCGACACGTCTACAATCCCACTGGAGAGGGGGTAGGGCTGGGGGATCCCTTGCCCAAAAAGGGGTCTTTGGTTCTCACCCGCGGCAGTTGGGGCGCGGCTGTGGTGGAGGAATTGGAAGTCAAACCCGAGGATATTTGGGTGGATAAGTTCCGCATGAGTGGCTTTTGGGACACCCCTCTCGACAGCATTCTCAAAAATCTCGGACGTACCACCCTCTTTTTTGCCGGCGTGAACATCGATCAGTGTGTTATGACCACGCTGCAAGACGCCAATTTCCTCGGCTACGACTGCATTTTGCTAGAAGACTGCGCCGCCACCACCTCTCCTGAGTACTGTCTGCGGGCCACCCTTTACAACGTCAAGCAGTGCTTTGGCTTTGTTGCTTCCTCTGCTGATTTGCTGGCAGCTCTCCCCTCTTAGCGCTTGCCACTTTCCACCCACCCTCTCTTGAGGGGAGGATCCCGATGCAAACGCTCTCCCGCTGTGTGATCCCAATCGTCAAAACTCCTGCCGATTATCAGGCCTATCGCATCAGCCCCCACGACACCAATCGTCTGGCCATTGTGTTCGATCCTTCTCATGCTCAAGTCTCGCTAACGTTCTGTGTCGAGATTTTCGATGAGGGAGGCAGAACGCCCCCCAATCGTCATCAAATGGCTGTGGAAATGTTTTTCGTGCTCAAGGGGGAAGGTTTAGCTATTTGCGATGGGAAAGCGGCCCCCATCAAAACCGGAGACAGCATCCTGGTGCCGCCGACCGGTGTCCACGAAATCCACAACACCGGCCCTGGCCGTCTCTACGCCCTCTGTATGATGGTGCCCAACGAAGATTTTGCCGAGCTGATCCGATCTGGGATCCCTGCTGACTTGGACGAAGAGGATCTGGCAGTTTTATCTGGGGGCTGGAGAAGGGCTTGAGCCTCAAGTACTCCTGGAGACTTGGGCCTATTCCAACAGCGGTTCTTACCCCTTCTGTCTATCCGCTTGGAGCCAAGCTTCCCTCCCAAGGCAAGGGATTTTGGGCTATGAACTACCCCATTGCGTAGGCGGGTGGGATTTCCCCATCCGCTTGACAGCGAGACTTTTGTCTCTTCTTCTGCCACAGTTGCTTT
>NZ_JANSIR010000094.1:0-166 GCF_047462155.1 Synechococcus sp. OH2 | reverse complement strand
CCGCGGTATCGCAAACCCACAGGCAGAACAGACATGGTAACGGCTACTCAGGTCTGCCCATTCCTTGTGAACAGCACCGCACCGCGGGCAGCGCTGAGACGGCTTAAGGGTTTGCGTGGGAAGAACCAAGACCAGACCACCTTTCTGCTCAATTTTGTAGGTCAGC
>NZ_JANSIR010000093.1:0-1479 GCF_047462155.1 Synechococcus sp. OH2 | reverse complement strand
CGACAAGGGATCCCGCTGCCGGCTCCGCGGCTGCCATCCTGGGGCTGGTCGTTGATCCCTTTGCTCAGCTTTGTGGCCCGGGATCCACGGCTGCTCTTTGTGCAGGCGGGCCAGTCTTTTCGGCAGGCAACTCAGTTCAGCTAGTCGGCTTGAGCTCACGGGGAGAGATTTTGTTTCCCCCCTTGGCCACTGCCACCCTGGATAGCAACTTGCGCTTTACGATTCCCTTTTCTGGCTCGATCGCGCAGGCGCCGGGGAAATTGGTTTCGGTGCAATCGAACCCCGTTGGGCAGGGACGGCAGGCCAGCCAGCCTACACCGCTGCGGGGATTTGTTTTCAGTGCAGCCGTCGATGTCTCTCCTTGGAGCGAGGCTCTCTATCGCATCTTGCTGCGGGAACGGGAGCGAGTGCCCTTCTCGAACTTGGCCCCCCCCGAGGTTAGGGATTTGGAGAACATTTTGTTTGTTAGCATTCCTCTTTCCAGAACTGCCCGCAACCTAGAGGAAGTTATTGACGATATCATTCAGCAAGCGGATCGGCTGAGTTTTAATGGACTGCGTTTTGTAGAGGATCTGATTCGAGTTTGCTATGCCCCGGAAGGCAATCAATCCGATCAACCCTGTCGGCGGCGGATCCCGGTGCCTACTCCGCCTCCAGTGCCCATTGAACCGCCGGCAACTCGGCCACCAGCTTCTCCTCCTGCTCCCGGAACTCCTTTGCCGGCAGCAACACCTTCTCCTGAGGCTCCTACCCTACCCATCGTCATCACCAATAGAGCTTCAGTCCGTCTATCATCTGGAACTTTAGTATTCAGTAACCCAGTTACAGTGAGAGTGGACAATTTGTAGCTGCTTCGCTTGGAATTGAGTCCTGTTTCTTTCTTTTTTGAAGACATTCCCTGAAAAAGCGAGGAGTGTTAGATGTTGACCTCAAGACCGTCTCTGCCCAACTCTAAGCAACCCGCCGGGCTACTGCAGATTCTCAGCCGTACTTTGGGATCCGTTTCCACAGCTTTGCTCATTTTGCTTTTGAGAGTGGAGAATGCCGACTCCGCTACATCAGGGAATATACTTCTGCAACACTCTGCTCAAGATGAGCTGGTCTTTATCGACCAAGCTTTGCCCGATCTGTCGATCTTGCTAGCAGGGATCCGACCTGGAACAGAGATTATTCTTTTGGATCCTAACAAAGACGGGATCCAGCAGATCGCCGAGGCGCTGCGAGGTCGGAAAGGGGTTAGAGCTTTGCACGTTCTATCTCACGGGCAGGCGGGCTCAATACAGTTGGGCAAAAGCCTTCTCAGCCTAGAAAACCTATCCGAATATGCAAGCTTGCTCTCGCAGTGGAAATCTAGCCTGGCTGATGATGCAGAGATCTTGATCTATGGCTGCGAAGTGGCATCTGGCTTAGAGGGAGAGCTTCTCATCAAGCAGCTACAGCCTGTTAATTTAAAATAGGGTACAGGTTTTAAGAGGAAGG
>NZ_JANSIR010000092.1:3969-7915 GCF_047462155.1 Synechococcus sp. OH2 | reverse complement strand
TCGCACCGTCACAGAACCCCTGGGGGTAAACTTGATGGCATTGCCCACTAGATTGAGCATCACCTGCAGCAGGCGTTGGTAGTCGCCATAGAGCAAAATGGGCTCTGCCGTGGGGGGCAGGTAGAAGCTGAGCTGCAATCCCTTTTGACTGGCCTGCAAACTGGTTTTGGCCTCCACATCCTTGAAGAGGACTTGCAGGTCGCAGGGCTGAAACTCCAACTGCATTTTGCCTGCCTCGATCTTGGCGATGTCCAGCACGTCGTTGATCAAGGCCAACAGGTGCAGGGCCGAGCGGTAGGCTTCCTGCAAAAAGTCCAGCTCCTCTTCTCGGCTTTCGGCCATTCCGTCCAGCACCAGCCTAATAAAGCCGATGATCCCGTTGAGAGGGGTGCGCAGCTCATGGGAAGTATTGGCCAAGAATTGACTTTTCAGTTGGTTGGCCGATTCTGCTTGGGCACGGGCCTGCTCCAGCTCTTTGTTTTTCTGGCGCAGTGTCTGGTTGGCCAACTGCAGGCGAGTGGCCAGTTGGCGGCTTTGATCCAGCAAGATGGCGTGGGCAATCGCCGTGCCCAGGTAGGTGGCGATGCTCTGCAGCACCTGGAGGTGGCCGGCCTGCCAGACGGGGGCTTCGTTGGGGGGCAACACTTCCAGCCAGAGCAGGCTGTTGGCATAGCCCCGGTAAGACATGGCGATGGCCAGATGGCGTCCCATCACCACCGGCTCTTCTTGACGAAGGGCTTGCAGCAGAGGCGGGTGATCCGCCAGACGCAACGTCTGGTTCAACAGCGAGGGATCCCCTGGGTTGCGGCGGTACTCGGCGTTAACCGTGAGGGAGTCCTGCCCCACTTCGTAGAGGGCCAACAGGCAGCGATCCACCCCAAACAACCGCCCCAACTGCTCCACCGTCTGCTGGCACAGCTCGCGGATATCCAGGGAGTGGCCGATGTTGCGCAGCAACTGGGCCGTGATCCCCGGCACCGGGTTGGTCAGAAGGGGATGGGGCTGGGCAGTAGAGCTGCTGGCTCCGCCGGCCAAGTTGAAAGGCGTTGCCCCCAACACCTTGCCCACCACCGAGACGGCCACCACCTCCCCCTCCATGTCCCGCACCGGGTTGAGGCAAAGATGCAAGTGCAACTTGTAGCGGGGAGAGATCACCTGACACTGGTGCTGCAAGGGATCCCCACTCGCAAACACCTGCTCGAGCTTGGCTTGGTACTCCTCCGCATTAGCCACCTCCCAGCTTTGCTGTCCGCTCAGGATCTGCGGCGGGTAGATAGCGTAGTTCTCAGCACCCTCCCAATAAAAACTCCAGAAACGCTGCTGGCGATCCTGGGTGTAGAAAATTAGATCTGGTTGGAGGACACCCATTGGGGAAGAGGCCATCATTGCGTCGGAAAAACAGAGCTCTTCGGCCTGAAGCCTCAGGTTTTCGCAGAGGAAGCTGGGCTGGAGTCCTTGTTGAGTCGGGCAAAGATCATCCGGCCCGCCGAGGTTTGAATGGCGCTGGTCACCACAACAGAGCGGGTCTTGCCCAGAGAGCGCTGTCCCTCTTCCACCACCACCATCGTGCCGTCCTCCAGATAGCCTACCCCCTGGCCCGGCTCCTTGCCTTCGCGGGTAATCTTGATCTCGAAGCTATCGCCAGCAATGTAGATGGGTCGCAGCGCTTCGGCCAGCTCGTTCACGTTCAGCACCTTGATCCCCTGCAGCGTGGCCACCTTTTTCAGGTTGTAATCGGTGGTCACCAGCGTTCCCCCCACATTTTGGGCAAGGCGCACCAGCTTCTCGTCCACGGTGGTCAGATCCGGGTAGTTGGCTTCGTGAATCACAAAGCGCTCGGGGTAAGACTGGCGCAGCGCTTGCAGCGTATCCAACCCTCTGCGACCTCGCTCCCGTTTTTGCGGATCGGCTTTGTCGGCAATGGTTTGCAGCTCCGCGATGACAAAGCGAGGGATCACCAGCGTCCCCTCCAAAAAGCCCGTCTCGATCAACTGGGCCACGCGCCCGTCGATGATCGAGCTGGTGTCCAAAACCTTGGCGCTGGCCGCCACCACACTGCCTTCTGCCGCCGCCTGCAGGGCGTAGTTGGGGTTGAACAGGCGCAGGAGTGCAGGGCCATGGGTATCGGCCAAACTTACCCCCAAGTAGGCAAAGGACAGGCTAAAAAAGATGGAGGCCAGTGGCTCAATAAAGTTATTGAGCTGCTGGGGCAGGGGCAACAAATAGACAGGAGCCATGGCCAAATTGGCAATCACCAGGCCAATCACCAGCCCCACCGAGCGGCTGATCAACACATCCGGCGGCAGCGAGCGTACATTGGCCTCGAAGCGGCGGTAGCCCCAGCGCACCAGGGATCCCAAAGCCAAACCCGCCAGGACACCAAAGCCGCTGGTAACCACGCGCGCCCCCTCCACATTGGCCCCCTGGATGGCGGCAGGAGGGAGCAGATCCAGGCCGTAGAATCCGAGACCTGCCCCGGCCAACATGAAGATCCCAATCAGCAAGACATCTAACATGGCGAAGAAAGCGCCCCTGCTCAGAATATGCTTGGGTCTGCTACTCGCAATAGGCAAATCCGACTCCTATTCTAGTCTTCTGGCTGAAGAGAGGGATCTCATCCCCCACCCCGAAAGAAGGAGACTATGCTGAAGAAAGGCCATCCCTCCCTGGCTTGGGGGGTGAGGCGAGAAATGGCTACAATCAACGTCTTAGGCAAGGTCTCAGCAAAGCTGGAAGCAACTATGGCACAAGCACTGGAATTGAACGCCGAAAATGTGGAAAAAGTGTTGGACGAGCTGCGCCCCTACCTGCAAGCCGATGGCGGCAATGTAGAGCTGGTGGAAATCGACGGACCGGTGGTGAAGCTGCGCCTACAGGGGGCCTGTGGCGCCTGCCCCAGTTCCACCCTGACCTTAAAAATGGGCATCGAGCGCAAGTTGCGGGAGAGCATTCCCGACATCCTGGAAGTAGAACAGGTGTTCTGAGGGCTCTGCCGCTTCTGGTCTGTTATCTTGGTTCCCTAGGGCAGCAGGTGCAGCCGTCGCTGTGACTCTCTGCCTCTTGACCTTTTTTCCTTCTTTCCTTCAAGCCAGCCCATGCCTGTCCTCCTCTCCATCGCCATCCTCGCCCTGCTGATCCTGGTGCATGAGGCGGGACACTTCGCGGCAGCCAAACTCCAAGGGATCCACGTCAACCGCTTTTCGCTGGGGTTTGGCCCGGTGCTGTGGCGCTACCAGGGCAAGGAGACGGAGTACGCCATTCGCGCCCTGCCGTTGGGGGGCTACGTGGGCTTTCCCGACGATGACGAGCGCTCCCCCTACCCGCCCGACGACCCGGATCTGCTGAAGAACCGCCCTGTTGCGGATCGCCTGGTGGTGATGAGCGCGGGGGTGATGGCCAACCTGGCCTTTGCCTACCTGGTGCTGGTGCTGATGTTTGCTTCGGTGGGGATCCCCTCGGTTACGCGCATCCAGCCTGGCATTCTCATTGCTCAGGTGATGCCGGATAGCCCGGCGGAGCAAGCTGGCTTGCAGGCGGAAGATGTGGTGTTGCGGGCGGCCGACCACGACTACAGCACAGTTGCCGACGAGACCTCGGCCTTGGCAGCTCTCAATGATTTTCAGGCGTTGATTCGCCGCAGCGAAAACCAGCCCGTCCCTCTGCAGGTGCAGCGAGGGGAAGGGGATCCCATTCTGGAGATCACGGTGATTCCCGAGATGCGGGGAGAGGTGGTGGCCATTGGGGTCAACCTGGCCCCCAACCAAGAGGTGACACTGCGCCCGGCCCAGAGCCTGGCAGAGATCTTTGCCGAAGCCGGGAATGCCTACCAGCGCCTGGTGATGATGAACATCAGTGGCCTGCAGCAGCTCCTGCAGAACTTCCAAAACACGGCCACCCAGGTATCCGGGCCGGTGGGGATTGTCAAGATTGGTGCCGACTTGGCGCG
>NZ_JANSIR010000092.1:441-3881 GCF_047462155.1 Synechococcus sp. OH2 | reverse complement strand
CGCGGCCAGCTTGTTTAATTTCACCGCTTTGATCAGCATCAACCTGGCCATTCTCAACCTGTTGCCCCTGCCCGCCTTGGATGGGGGGCACATCGCCTTTTTGATCCTGGAAGCGATCCGCGGCAAGCGGCTGCCCAGAGAACTGGAGGAACGGGTGATGCAGACGGGCTTGGTGCTGCTGCTGGGTCTGGGGGTAGTGCTGATCTTTAAGGACACCCTTGCCATTGTCACCGGGTCGGGCTAGCTGCAGATGACTAGCAAGCGGGCTTTGCGCCAGCGGGCTTTGGAGATCCTGATCCGGCTGAAGCGCCATTATCCCAACTCCACCTGTGCCCTCCACTACCAAACGCCGCTGCAACTGCTGGTGGCCACCATTTTGTCTGCACAGTGCACCGACGAGCGGGTCAACCAAGTTACGCCGGAGCTGTTTCGCCGCTTTCCCGATGCCCAGGCGCTGGCGGCAGCCCCACGGGAGGAGATCGAGGCCCTGATCCGTTCCACCGGCTTCTACCGCAACAAGGCTAAACACATCCAAGAGGCCTGCCGCAAGATCGTGACCGACTTCGGCGGCCAGGTGCCGCGCACCATGCCAGAGCTGCTCACTCTGCCGGGGGTGGCCCGCAAGACGGCCAATGTGGTGCTGGCCCATGCCTTTGGCATCAACGCCGGCGTGACTGTCGATACCCACGTCAAGCGCCTCAGCCGCCGCCTCGGCCTCACCGAGCACGAGGATCCCGTGCGCATCGAGCGGGATCTCATGCAGTTGTTGCCGCAAGCCGACTGGGAAAATTGGTCCATTCGCCTGATCGACCATGGGCGGGCCATTTGCACCGCCCGTAAACCCCTTTGCGACCAGTGTTTTCTGGCCGATCTCTGCCCCAGCGCTCCCCTCCTGAGACCGGCGGGGAAAACGGACAGAGAAGCTGCAACAGCCTCCCAGACTTGAGCGCTTGGCATCCGGTTTTTCGGCTCCCCCTCGCCCTAGAATAGGCTGCATGGACGATCAACCGACTAGACCGACCCCCGTGACCTTGCCTGTTCTGGTTATCGCTGGGCTGACGGGATCTGGGAAAACCCTGGCCATCCAGCAATTGGAACAACTGGGCTACACCGGCTTGGAAGGGATCCCGCCTGACCAGGCTGTTTCTTTGATCGAGGCGATGCGGCCTCGCCACCCTGCTCTGGCGGTGAGCCTAAACCTCCACATCCCGGAATATCGGGAGCAGTTCCTTGCCTTTGACCGCTGGCGGCAAGCGCAAGGGATCCCTTTCCTCTTTCTGGAGGCCCGTCCTCTGGTATTGCTCAACCGTCTTAGCGCCCACCGCCGCCCCCACCCTCACCACCCTGGCGTTGGCCTGTTGGAGGCCATTGAGCAGGAAGTGCGCGATCTGGCCCCCGTGCGGGAGCGCTGCACCCACCTTCTGGATACGTCTGAGCTGGACAGCCAGCAACTGCGGCAGCAATTACAGGCCCTGGCCCACGGGATCCCGCAGCCGCTCAACCTGAGGCTGGTCAGCTTCGGCTTCAAGTACGGTGCTCCCCTCGATGCCAACTTGCTGTTCGACGTGCGCTTTTTGCCCAATCCCTTCTTTCAGCCCCATCTGCGCCACCTGACCGGCCAGGATCCGCCTCTGCAGGCGTTCCTCTTTGCGGATCCAGTTACCCAATCCACCTACCGGCAGATCTTTTCTCTGGTGCAGGCGTTCTGGCCCCACTACCGAGCAGAACGACGGCCCCACCTAACCGTGGCCATCGGCTGCACCGGCGGGCAACACCGCTCTGTGGCTCTGGTGGAGCGCCTGGCTCAAGATCTGCGGCCTTGGGCCGTCCCCACCGACAACCCTGCCCTGCCTGCCCTGAACATCCAGGTGCAGCACCGCCATTTGCTGGATTCGCAGCGAGAGCTGGAGGCTCGCTTTGGCCCGCCCCCCCCTGACGCTGGCGTAGAACAGCAACAGGTTAGGATCCCTTTGGCCGGTGTTCCTGCACCTCCCCATGACTAAGCCCGTGCTCAGCAACAAGTCCACCGTGGGGGGGCCTCGCCGTTGCAAGGCCGCTTGGCCGGGAAATGGCTGGAAATGGCTCTTCCCTGGTCTGGCGGTCAAGCGCTGGCTCACCCTGGCCGTGGGGGGCGTGCTGCTGATGGTGCTGGGCATCGCCATCTGGACAGAGCTGACCCCCATCTTTCGCCTCAAGCGATTAATCGACATCACCCTGCGCCTGATCACCACCTGGATCCCAAACACCATCAGCGGCCCCTTGGTAACCGGGATCGGCCTGGTGATGGTGGTGCTGGGCTTCCGCAGCGCCATGCGCTCCATCGAAGATGTGCTGATCCCAGAAGGAGACGAGGCGCTGGTGGATAAGCTCCTGTTGCGGCGACGCCTGAGCCGTGGCCCTCGCATTGTGGTGCTGGGGGGCGGCACCGGCCTTTCCAACCTGCTGCGAGGGTTGAAGCGCTACAGCTCCAACATCACCGCCATTGTTACTGTGGCCGATGACGGCGGCTCCTCAGGGCGCTTGCGGCGGGAGATCGGCGTGTTACCCCCCGGCGACATCCGCAACTGCCTTACCGCCTTGGCCAACGAAGAAAAGCTGCTCACGGAGCTGTTTCAATACCGCTTCCAGGCTGGGGAAGGGCTGAGCGGGCACAGTTTTGGCAACCTGTTCATCACCGCCCTCACCGCCGTTACCGGCGGCGACCTGATTCGGGCCATCACCGCCACCTCGCAAGTCTTAGCCATTCAGGGACGAGTGCTGCCGGCTACCCTGGCGGATGTCACCCTCTGGGCCGAGTTAAGCGATGGCCGCCGCGTGGTGGGCGAGTCCAACATTGCCAAAGCCAGGGGGCGCATCTGTCGCATTGGCTGCGACCCGCCCAACCCTCCCGCCTTGCCTGAGGCAATCGAGGCCATCGAGGCGGCAGAGTTTGTGGTGCTGGGGCCGGGCAGTCTCTACACCAGTATCATCCCCAACCTTTTGATCCCGGAGATTGTGGAAGCCTTGGCCAAGAACATGGCACCCCACATCTACGTGTGCAACATTATGACCGAGCCAGGGGAAACCGACGGCTACACCGTTGGGGATCACGTCATGGCTCTGGATCGGGTGGCGGGCGTGCGCTTGTTCGATGCTGTCCTGGTGCAACGGGATCCCCCTTCCCCCCGTACCCTAGAACATTACCGCCGCAACGGTTCCGAGTTTGTGGTCTTGGATCCGGATAAGCTGGCCTACCTGGGCTGTCGGGCTGTCTTGGCCAATGTCATGCAAGAGAATTCTGAGACTGGCTTGGTGCGCCACAACCCTGAACGCCTGGCGGCGATGCTGATGCGCTGGTTCGACAGACACCGCTAAGCCACCCCACAGTCCCACCTTGCTAAGGGCTGGCCATAGCCAGTAGATTCTTGCGGCCCAGTTTTGGCATCCCCCTAATTCGTGAG
>NZ_JANSIR010000092.1:0-224 GCF_047462155.1 Synechococcus sp. OH2 | reverse complement strand
GAGCTGAAGCATCCAAGACTCACGAGGCGGGTTCCCAGCCCCGGTTGCCGATTAACGGCAACGTTGTACAGTACCATCACCGTCCCCCTGTCCCGCGGTGTCGCAAAACCACAGGCAGGGCAGACATGATAGCGGTTACTTAGCTCTGCCCACTCCTTGTGAACAGCACCACACTGCGGACAGCGCTGAGACGGCTTGAGGGTTTGTGTAGGAAGAAACAAGAC
>NZ_JANSIR010000091.1:7709-8397 GCF_047462155.1 Synechococcus sp. OH2 | reverse complement strand
AAGCTTGCCTTAGTTCCCCCTTCGGGGGGATCCCTAGAAATTGGAAACCCCTTTGCCGTCACCGCCCCCGATACGGGAGCTGATGCGCTGTTCCCCCTTCGGGGGGATCCCTAGAAATTGGAAACATACATCGGTGCCCGCATAGCGATTGAGCGGGAGAGGGAAGTTCCCCCTTCGGGGGGATCCCTAGAAATTGGAAACGGAAAGACCAGCCGTCCTTCCATGGGGTGCCCCTTGCTGTGTTCCCCCTTCGGGGGGATCCCTAGAAATTGGAAACTTACTGATTCAGCCGGATGACGAACCCGACATCGCTGCTGGTTCCCCCTTCGGGGGGATCCCTAGAAATTGGAAACTCGCTGGGATCGGTGTGGCGGACGAGGAACACCCCGTCCGGGTTCCCCCTTCGGGGGGATCCCTAGAAATTGGAAACAAGAAAACGGTCTGCTACCTGCTGCAGAGATTCTTGTTCCCCCTTCGGGGGGATCCCTAGAAATTGGAAACACATTGAAACTAATCATTTTCCCTCCGAAACGATACAGGAAGTTCCCCCTTCGGGGGGATCCCTAGAAATTGGAAACTTGGCCATGGCGGATTTCTCCACCACAACAGCGAATCGGTTCCCCCTTCGGGGGGATCCCTAGAAATTGGAAACTGCTCAGGTTTCAGTTGTTGCCACGACTTGTCAAGG
>NZ_JANSIR010000091.1:3860-7544 GCF_047462155.1 Synechococcus sp. OH2 | reverse complement strand
TGCTAAGCCAAGCCCTTCTTTCTTTCGGTTCCCCCTTTGGGAGGATCCAATGAGCTCAGTGCTGCCAAAGCTGGCTCTGACGTTGGGAGATCCGGCGGGGATTGGGCCGGAAATTGTGCTCAAGGCCCTGGCGGATCCCCAAGTGCAGGCCTGCGCCCAGATAACCGTAGTAGGCGAGCGGCAGGTTTTGCAGGCTGCCCACCGCCTCTTGAAAGCAAAAGGGGTAACGGATCCCTTAGCCGACCCGGCAGGGATCCCAGTCCTGGAGTGCCCCAGCGGCTTCCACCTAGAGCCCTCGCGCGTGGGTCGGGGGGATGCCGAGAGCGGGGCAGCCAGCTTTGGCTACCTGAAAGCAGCTATTGAAGAGGCGCTGCGGGGGCAGTTCCAAGGGATCGTGACCGCCCCCATCGCCAAATACCTCTGGCACCAGGCGGGCTACCCCTTTCCCGGTCAGACCGAAGTCCTGGCCCAGCTCAGCGGGCGCGAGCGCTACGGCATGCTGTTTGTGGCCCGTTCCCCCCACAGCGGCTGGCAGCTCCGAGTTCTGCTGGCCACCACCCATATTCCCTTGCGCCAGGTGCCCCTCACCCTTACCCCCGAACTGGTGCGCACAAAGCTGGACCTGCTGGCGGGATCCCTGCGCCAGCTCTTTGCAATTGCCGATCCCGTCATTGCCGTGGCTGGCCTCAACCCCCATGCCGGCGAACAGGGGCAACTGGGCTCAGAGGAGCAGGAGTGGCTGGCGGAGCTGCTAGGTAGTTATCCCCACGCCAAAATCTGGGGGCCCCTCCCCCCCGATACGATGTGGCTGGCTCCCGCCCAGGCTTGGTATGGCCAAGGATCCCCCGCCGTTGCCGACGCCTACCTGGCCCTCTACCACGACCAAGGCCTGATCCCTGTAAAACTGCTGGCGTTTGACCGGGCCGTCAACCTGACCCTGGGGCTGCCCTTCATCCGCACCTCCCCCGACCACGGCACCGCCTTTGCCATAGCCGGGCAAGGGGTGGCCCGGGCCGAGAGCCTCAAGCAGGCCATCCTGCTGGCAGCCGAGTTGGCCCTTAGCTCCGTCGCAGCGTCTCGATCCCTTCAGGGCTAGCAATAATGGCCTCCGTGGCCATGCCGATAAACAGGCCGTGCTCCACCACCCCCACCGTTCCCTTGAGTTGCTCAGCCAGCTTGGCTGGATCGGCGATGGGGCCAAACTGGCAGTCGAGGATGTAGTGCTGCTCGTCGGTGAGGTAGGGATCCCCGTCGGCATTGCGCCGCAGCACCGCCTGACAGCCCAGGGCCTCCACCCGCGCTAGGGTCGTCTTCCAGCCAAAGCGCACCACCTCCACCGGCACCGGAAAGCGCGTGCCCAAATGCGGCACCTTCTTGGAGGCATCGGCAATAATGATGAGCTCGGCAGCGCTGGCCTCCACCAATTTTTCCCGCAGCAGAGCTCCCCCCGCTCCTTTGATTAGGTTGAGGGATCCCACTTCAATTTCATCGGCGCCGTCAATGGCCAAATCTAGGCGCGGCTGCTCCTCCAGCGTGGCCAGCGGGATCCCTAGCGAGCGGGCTTGTTCCGCTGTGCGCTCTGAGGTGGGCACCCCGATAAACTGCAGCCCCTCCTTTTGCATCCGCTCCGCCAGGGCGCTCACGGCAAAAGCAGCTGTGGATCCCGTGCCCAGCCCCACCACCATCCCTGACTGCACCTTTTGAGCCGCCGCTTGGGCTGCTGCCTGTTTTAGCTCATCTGCACTGGCCATAGTCCAACCAGATTATCTTACCGTCCGCTCCAGCTAAAGCCTGGCGGTGCCTCCACCACCTGGCCAAAGAGATCGTAGGGCTCGGCCCGCGTAATCTGCACCGGCACCAGGGATCCCAGGGATCCCGGCCCGCGCACGTACACCACCCCGTCCACCTCAGGGGCAAAGCGGGGGGAGCGACCAATCCACTCGCCAGTGCGGGGGTTTTCCTGCTCCAGGAGCACAGGCACCACCCGGCCCACCTGCTCGCGGTTGCGGCGGAAGGCGATCCCCTGTTGCAGTTGCATTAGGCGGGCGCGGCGCTCTTTTTTGACGCGCTCAGGCACTGGGTGGGGGAGGTGGTAGGCGGGGGTACCTTCCTCAGGAGAAAAAGTAAACACCCCCACATGGTCAAATTGGTGGCGCTGCACAAAGTCCAACAGATGCTGGAAGTGCTCCTCCGTCTCGCCGGGAAAGCCCACAATAAAGCTGGTGCGCAGCACAGCGTTGGGCAGCGCCTGGCGCAGCCGCTCGATGACCCGGTCGTTGACCTGGCCCTGCCAGGGGCGGTTCATGGCCTTGAGGATCTCGGGATGGCTGTGCTGCAGCGGCAGATCCAGATAGGGCAAGAAATTGGGCGTCTCTTCAATGGCCTCCACCACGGCTGGGGTGATGCCCGTGGGGTAGGCGTAGAGCATGCGGATCCAGGGAATGGGAACCTGGCCTAGGGCGCGGATGAGCTCGGCCAGCCGTGGCTCCCCGTACAGGTCGATCCCGTAGTTGGTGGTGATCTGGGAAATGAGGATGAGCTCCTGCACCCCTTCTGCAGCCAGCTGTTCTGCCTCGCGCAGGATAGACTCGATGGAGCGGGAGCGTTGCTTGCCCCGCAGGTGGGGGATGATGCAGAAAGAGCAGCGATAGTCACACCCTTCAGCTACCCGCAGGTAGGCCACCGGCGCGTGGGTGGTGCGATAGCGGGGGACGGTCTCATCGGCAATGTAGTCCAAGCTGGAGGTAACGGCGTTAACCCGCTCTCCCCGCTCCACCCGCTCAATCACCTGGACAATTTGGTGGTAGTCGCTAGTGCCCACAATGGCCACTGCCTCCGGGATCTCCCGCAGCAGCTCCTCTTGGAAGTGTTGCGCCAAGCAGCCGGCGATGATGATCTTCTTGCCCTGTACCGCCAGCTCCATCAGGGTGCTGACCGACTCCCGCCGCGCCGCCTCGATGAAGCTGCAGGTGTTGACGATAACGTAGTCGGCGCTGTCTTCATCCCCTTCCACCCGGTAGCCCGCCTGGGCCAGCAGACCCATCATGTGTTCTGTGTCCACCCGGTTTTTCTCACAGCCCAGGTGCACAACGGCAACGGCCGGTGCTTCCTTTGGAGGAGCGACAGGGCCGCGAGAGGGTGTAGGCAAAGCGGTCTCCAACCGGTTCATAGCCACAGGAGAGGCCGAGAAAATGGCGACAGCACAAATTAAAGCTTTCTTATTCTAGTTCTAGTTGGGCTTCGCTTCTGAAGGCGGGGAGGAGGATCGTCTGCCCACCAGCTCAATCGGCCTACCCCCCAAGTTGAACCCACACCAAGCCAAGAGCTACAGCCACTGCCAGACCGCTGGCCACCCAACTGCAGGGATCCCCTGCCCTCTCTTCTGGGAGCAAGGGCGCTTTTCCGTAGCCCCGCAGGCGCAGCGCCTGATAGACGCGCTCAGAGCGCTCGTAGCTGCGCACTAGGAGAGTGCCTACGGCAGCAGCCAGGAAGGGCAGGTCTTGGCGCAAGGCCGGGCCCGGGCGCCACAGGGATCCCCGTGGTTGCCAGCCCCTCAAGCGGGCTGCTCGTTGCATCTGCTGCCACTGGGCGCCTATCTCCTGCAAATAGCGCTGCGTCAACCAGGCCAGTTCCAGCAGGAGGTCGGGGATCCCTACAGCCCGCAGAGCTGCCAGCAGGGCTGGC
>NZ_JANSIR010000091.1:0-3802 GCF_047462155.1 Synechococcus sp. OH2 | reverse complement strand
TCTGGCGCTGGGGATCCCTAGCTTTGCGCTGGGAGGGGCTGGAGAGGGCGCTCTGCCTTGGCGGGCGCAGCCTGGCCCTATTGGCGCTGGCAACGCTGCTGGTGGAGACCACCCCTCTCCAGCCCCTCCCAGCGCAAAGCTAGGGATCCCCAGCGCCAGAGGATGGTATCTCCCACAACTAGGGGTAGAAGGGCAACGAAGGGGATGAGCAAAGCGCCTGGAGCAGCCAGCCGTCTTAGCCCTTGGCGCAGGGGCAACCCGGAGAGCGCCCAGAGAAGAGCCACCAGCACCCAGACTAGGGGCAGCAAGGTTAAGCGCTGCACCTGGGCGCAAGCTGCCATCAGGGCTCCTAGGCCCACCAGCTTGGGCAAAGCCTGCCAGCGGTGCAGCCAAGCGGGGGAGGGAGGGAGGGGAGCGGGTGGGGAGAACTGCCTTCCCCTGAGCTCCGGGGAGATGACGACCTCGGCCCTATCTTTTGGCATCTTCTCCCAACAGATCCGGTTGCACCCGCTGCAAAAACCGCACCACCCAATGGGTAAACAGCCCTTCCACCGCTGCCAGAGGGAGGTGGGCCATCACCAAGCTGCCCAAGGCCAAGCGCTCTGCTTGGGTGGAGACCGCCCCCTCGCCTAGGAGAGCAGCCATGACCACCCCATAGAAGAGCAGCGCCGCCAGCCCCACCCCCGCCGCTCCCGCCCAGAAGGCCGCCAACCCAGCTCCCATTGGCCGCCGGCCTGCCCGAAAGATCCCCCCTGCCAAGAGCGCCGGGATCCCCATAATGGCGGCGTTGATCCCCAGCGTGGTCAGCCCCCCGTGGCCAAAAGCCACCGCCTGGAAAAACAGGCCCACCACAATTGCTGGGTAGGCCAAGGCCCCCAACAGCACGCCCAACAAGCCATTGAGCAGCAGGTGTAGGCTGGCCGGAGGAAAAGGCAGGTGAAGGGAGGAGGCAACAAAAAAGGCGGCGGTCAGCAGCGCCGCTTTGGGGAGTTGGCGGCGGGGATCCTTTTCCAAGCGCTGGAGGAGGTGTAGGCTCCAACCCGTCAGCAGGGCAGTGATGCCATACCCCCCCAGCCAAAGCGGTGCTGGCAGAAGGCCCTCGCTGATGTGCATGGCTAGTCCTGGCTCAAAGCGGCAGCACCCCCTGGGGAGTCGGGGAGTTCTGGGCCTTGGGAGGGACGGGGCCGGGAGAAAAACAGGGCCGTACCCAAGCACCCCCAGAGGATGCAGGCAGCCATAACCCCCCGCTGCAGAGGGCCAAAGGAGGAGCCGTTGGGGATCCCCTCTGCCTGCATAGCCGCTTCGCCCACCGGCACATTCACCACCACGCCGTGGCCGGCCTGGCGAATGCGCACCTGCCACAGCCCCTTGAGCTCAGGATCCGGCTGCAGCAGAAATCGCCCCTGCTCATCCGTTTGCCCTTCCTGCCAAGGGGTGGTGGGATGGGTGGGTGCAAACACCGTAACGCGGGCAGAACGCAGCGGCTCGCCGGAATCGTAGCGGGCTTGGATCTCGAAAGTGGGAACGGCCCGCCAAGAGGCCTCCACCCCATGAGCCCAAGCCGGAGTAGACAAGAGCAGGCCGCAGGCCAGCCAGCTCAGTTGCCAGTAAGTGTAGAAAGGGAGGCGCTTTGGCCAGACTAAGTGCATCGGTCGGCAAAAGTAGAGGACAATCTCTCGACTGCAAAAGCCACCCAAGCTTGAGGGCAAAGACCTAAGGTCAAGATCCCGTCCTGTCGAGGCGGTCAGAGGACGCGCGGCAGTGGCCCTCCCCCACGTGGCCCAAGTTCTGCAGGATCTCCAAGAGGGTTTTGGACGCCGTCCCACTTTCCTGCAGGTCATCCCAGACCAGAGGGTCGGATCCCCCCTTTAGCCGCTGCTCCAGAGAGAGGGGATCCAGCTTCACCAGGGGGGCAAACCCCAGCGCCACCCGATTGAGGTCATCTTCCGGCGGTAGGCTGCCATCCCCAAACAGATGGTCAAAGTGGAAAGTCGCTTCCAGATCCGCCACCTGGCCCGCCTGGACAAAGCCCTTGCGCGCTTCCCCCACATACTCGCCGCAGACAAAGGCCAGCTCGGCGCTGAACTTGAGCACAAAGGGGATCCCCTCTCCCTCCCCTTTTGCTGGCCGGGCTTTGCCCTCAATCCAGAGGGAGTAGCCCTTGGCCGGCCCCTCCGCTGCCGGCACCAGGCGCCAAGCCAAGGCGTTGTAGTGGCCAGGGGGAGCTTTCAGGGATCCCAGCAGAACCCGTTCTGCCCCCGCCGCTGGCACCAAATCCACCGTGAGAGGGCCTGTCAGGCTGACCAGGGCCTTGGCCCGCAGCTCCTCCTCCCCTTGCGGATCAAAAGGGGGATCTGTCTGGTAGGCCGTGACATCTGCCAGCGTCACGTACACATGCTCAAACTGCAGTGCCCAGCCGTCCTTGGAGACCAGCCCCTCCCGCACGAATGCTTCGCCGTTGGCCCATAGCTCCAGCGTGCCTTTGGCCGAGGCAGAGATCGCCTGCGGCTCCCCGATCCCCTCCCGTTTTGCCGCCGGGCGACAAGCGGTTATCCCAGAGGCCAGCCCCAGGGCCACCAGAGCAAAAACTACCCCTTTGGCCAAGGGATCCCTGAAGGAAATGACCCACAAGGGAGAGAGGAGTTGCTTCACCTAGAGTTCGGCCAGCGCTACTGACCTAGCCAAACACAAACTTTCGGGGCACCACAATCCCCCGCTGGGGCATCTTGCTACTCCTGCGCCAGGTTTCCAGCCCGCACCCAGCCCTCTTGCCCGTTCTGCCGCCGGATGCGCTGCCACCGGCCATCGGCGCTGTACTCCAACACCGTCACCACCTCGTTCATGGGCACACCACCGATGTAGGCCCCTTCCCGGTCGGGAGTGGCTCGCAGCGCCAAACCAATTGGCTCGATCACCCGCCCCTGTGAGCCGGGGGCAATGTTTGTTGCTGCCGAAAGCCGAGTCGGCAAAGGAGTAGGGTCAGGCGTGGATTCGACTGTAGAAGTTGCAGAAGTTGTGGCTGAAGCAACCTCTGTCGCCCCTTCCACAGGGCCCAAATTGCCCGCCCGCACCCAGCCCTCTTGACCGTTCAACTCCCGCCGCACCCGTTGCCAGCGGCCATCGGCGCTGTACTCCAGCACCGTCCCCGTTTCCCCCGCCACAATTCCCCCTTGGTAGGCTCCATCAGCAGAAGGCTGGCTGCGAATGGCCAGGCCAATCGGCTCAATCACCCGCCCGCGGCTGCCGGGAGGAAAGGTCTCAGGGTCGATGGTGCCCGCCGCCGGCAAGGACTCTGTCCCACTGATGCGAACAAAGGGGGGAGAAGGCAAACTTGTCGGGCTGGGCAAGGGAGCCGGGCGCACCGCCCGTTGAAATTGGGGTGGAGCAGGGGGAGCCAACATTGGGGCAAGGAGCTGCCACAACTGCCAGCCCAAGGCCGCCAAGGCCCCAACGGAGACACTCAGCACCATCAAGGAGCCAAAGGGGAGGATCCCAGAGGCAGGAGAGGAACGGCCTCGCATCCGCTGGTTAACCATCCACTACCCCTCCCCGCCAAGCCAGCAGCAAGAATCCACAGACGAGACGCTCTCCTCGCTGACAAGCGGGGGCTTACAGTCATCAAAGCGCTCGCATCTCAATCACTCGATCATTTATAACATCTTCAGCTAGAAACCGCAGGAGCCCCACCCTGTACCCGTAGGGTCAGGGCCGGGAGGAATGCGGATAACGTATAGTTGCAACATGACCCAAGTTTTAACTACAGCCTGTTAAGGAATCAAGGGGTACAGTAGCAACACTTAGC
>NZ_JANSIR010000090.1:23510-30614 GCF_047462155.1 Synechococcus sp. OH2 | reverse complement strand
GAGGCGCTATCCCTCCCCACCCGGGTGGGGAATCCCGCGCCTTACGTTAGATTCACTTGTTCTCCGCGGGGCTTCCCGCCGATTAAGCCAAAAGAATCGGCTGCTGACTTTCAGGCTGTCAAGCAGTGCCTCAGCCGTTTTCCCAAGGACTACATCCGGCTGGTGAGGGCAGATTCAGTGAAAAAACAACCGCGGATCGAGACCACTATCCAACGTTCATGAAGGGATCCCACCGCAAACTGGAAGGGGGAGCACGGCGCCAGAGCAAAATGGCACAATGAGGGAGCCCCCTCTTTGCCCAACAGTCCTCTCCAAATCATGCTGTGGCTGCGTCTTCTCCTGGTGGCTTTGTGCGTCGTGTTCATAGGCTGGTTGTCTCTGCCTGCCTATGCCCTCCTCAACGACGACCGCTACGACGGCAACATCTTTGCCCTCTACGGCTCCAACGGCGGCATGGTTCCGCCGCGCGTCTCCCTCAAGCAGGCGAAAGAACAAGGGATCCCGGCCCTCCTCGTTTACTACATTGACGACAGCAGCGACTGCAAAAAATACGCAGCCACCCTGGCCAACCTGCAAGTTCGCTATGGCCGGGCAGTCTATTTCATTCCCTATTCTGTTGATTCCCTCCTGCCTGGGGACGAGCGCGGCCAGTACTACAGCGGCCGAGTTCCCCAGACCCTCCTTTTTGACTCCCAGGGCAACCTCGTCTACCAATCCATTGGCAACCGCCCCATCACCGAAGTGGAAAACGCCATTCGCGCCCTCTTCCAGTTGGATCCTGTCCCCCCAGGGGTGATCAAAGCTAAGCCCTTCAACGAAATTCAGACCGGATTTTCCCGACCCCGTTCCCCTGCCCCCCCAGCCGAGGCACAGCCGTGACCGCCCCTCCCGATTCCCCGGATTTGCTTGAGGCTCTGCAAGCCAAGCTCGAGAGCTTGCAAGCACGGCTGGCCGATCTACGCGAGCTGGAGCGCCTGTCCCAGCTTTCCCCCGAACACTGGGCTGAAATTCAGGCGGAAGTTAGCCAATTGGAACAACGCCTGCAAGCCTACCTGTTGGAAGTGTTTAACCCCGTTCCCACCACCTTTTGGCAGGTGCTGCGTTTTGGCGGCCTCGGTCTGCTCCTTGGCATTGCTCTCCAGCGCTGGGTGCTGAGCTAGCACCCGTTAAGAAAGATCAAAAGTCTTGGATCCCGGAGCCCTTTCCCATGCGCCTGCGACGCCCTAGGCCCTTCAGCTCGAGTACGTCCGCAACTTGCCTGACGATATCCAAACCATCGTCAGCGAGCAAAACACCATCCTCAATCTCGGCGACTTTCTCAATACCACCAAATAATCGATACCGAAGTGGCCCCCAGCCCCTCTCCCAAGCTGAGAACTAGAGCTACGCCCACCATCCAACTTCCCCACACCCCCAGAACCTGCCGCAGCAGCCCCAGACTTTCCCGCACCACCTGGGGGCTCAAGGGACGGGCTGGGATCCCCACCTTGGGCTTCTCCTTCGGGATCCCGCGATAGCAATTGGTGCCTCCCAACTGGATCTGCAGCCGCCAGGCAAAGGCCGCCTCGCTCCACCCCGAATTGGGGCTGGGATCCGCCCGCCCGTCGCGGCGACACCGCTGCCAAAACCCCCAGGGATCCCCGCTGAGCAGGGCCAGGGTCAGCACCGTCAGCCGGCAGGGCAGCCAGGTCAGCACATCCTCACAGCGGGCCGGCACCGTGCCCAAGTAGGTGAAGGGGGCGTGGCGATAGCCCACCATCGAGTCGAGGGTGCTGCTGGCCTTGTAGGCCAAAGCCAAGGGCGCCCCTCCCAAAAAGGCATAGAACAAAGGGGCCGTCGCCCCGTCCGGGGTATTTTCCGCCACCGTCTCGATCACCGCCCGCAAAATCTCCGCCTCCGTCAGGTGCTCTGTATCCCGGCCCACGTAGCGGCTCAGCCGTTGGCGGGCCTGCGGCAGATCCCCCCTTTCCAAGGGATCCAACACCTCCAAGGCGGCAAAGCGCAGGCTGCGCCCCCCCAGGCAACTGGCCATTAGGATGGCGTGCATCAGGATCCCTGCCCAGGGATGGAGAGCCTGGGCAACGGCGATCAGCCCCCAACCTGCTGCGTAGGATCCCGCCAGCAGCGCCAGTGTCAGCATTGCTCCGCCCCACCGTTGTGCCTGTGGGGTCGAACAGTGCTTGAGGATACAGCCTTGTCCCCAGGCGATGACCGCCCCCATTACCCGCACCGGATGGGGCCACCCCCAGGGATCTGCCAACCAGTAATCCAGACCCAAAGCTGCCGCCAGCACCAGGGGAGCGGCCGGCTGACTCGGGAAAAACAGCAAGGTCTCCCTCCCGCAGGCGCGATCAGACCACAAACCCCCCCTCCTGACTTTGGGCTGCCTGCCAACTGCGGGCGTCGAAGTAGAGATCTTCCAGAGTTGTTTCCTCCAACACCTGCTCCACCCGCTGGGCAATCCGCCGCCAGAGGGCCTCCGTTACCCAGTCCAGCCCATCCGCAGAGCCTTCCTGCTGAGCCTCTGCCCTCTCAGAGCTGCCTGGGAGAGGATCCAGAGATTCTCCCACCGCTGCCAAAATGGCGCTGATCGGGATCCGCCGCGGTGCTCGTGCCAGCCGGTAGCCCCCCTGCGCCCCCCGCTGCGAACAGACCAAACCGGCCTGGCGCAGCTCGATCAACAGCTTTTCCAGATAGGGGGCCGGGATCCGCTGTCGCTCAGCAATGGCCCGCACCGAGGCCATCTGCCCCGCGCCGAGCATCGCCAGATCCAGCAAAGCCCGGATGCTATAGGTAGCTCGCGTGGTCAGGCGCACCCGCTTTCTCCCGCCAATCTTCCCCGATCCTGCCACAGGGATCCCGGCCAGAGCGGTTAACCTGGAAAGCGGTACCCGCTTAGCTCTGGCCTTATCGAGATGGAGCGCCCCACCGCCGGTCTCTACTTGGTGGCGACCCCCATCGGCAACCGCGAAGACATTACCCTGCGGGCGCTGCGGGTTTTGCGGGAGGTGGACTGGGTGGCAGCAGAAGACACCCGCCACTCCGGCCAGCTTCTTAAACACTTTCAGATCTCCGCCCGCCTCATCAGCTATCACGAGCACAACGCGGCCCAGCGCATCCCACAGCTCCTCAAGTATCTGTCGGCGGGCCAGTCGGTGGCTCTAATCAGCGATGCCGGCACACCCGCCATCTCCGATCCGGGTGAAGAACTGGTGCGCGCCTGCATCCAAGCCGGGATCCCCGTGATCCCGGTGCCTGGCCCGGTAGCGGCAGTGGCCGCCTTGGCTGCTTCTGGGCTGGCCACAGGGCGGTTTGTCTTCGAGGGTTTTTTGCCGCTCAAGACCAGCCAGCGGCAGGCCCGTCTGCAACAACTGGCCCAAGAAGAGCGCACCATCGTCCTCTACGAAGCCCCCCACCGCCTGCAGCAAACTCTGCAAGATCTCCTGGCTCACTGCGGCCCGGAGCGGCAGATCGTGCTGGCCCGTGAGCTGACTAAGCTGCACGAGTCCTTCTGGCGGGGATCCCTGGCCGCCGCTCTGGAGCACTGCGCCGCCCAGCCACCGCGGGGAGAGTTCACCCTTGTTCTAGAGGGGCGGCCTTCCCCTGAAAAAGATGCAGAAACCTCCCCTTCCGAAGCGGAAGTTCGCCAGGAGCTGGCCCGCCTGCTGGCCGAGGGCCTCTCCCGCTCCGCCGCCAGCCGGCAACTGGCCCAGCGCTTCCAGGGATCCCCCCTCTGGACGCGGCGCCGCCTTTATGATCTCTCTTTGCAACTGGAGCCGCTGCCCGGCTCGGATTGCTCCTCGGCAGTCGAGCTTTCTTCTGCAACCGACGACGAGACAGACTCCTAGAGCATGGCGCGCATCTTGTTGGTGGACGACGAAGTGGAGTTGGCCGATTCCCTGGCCCAGCACCTGCGGCGAGAGGGCCACAGCGTGGACGTGGCCTACGAGGGAAACAGTGCCTGGGAGCTGCTGCAGAAGCCCCCAGCTCCACCCTACGACCTACTGGTACTGGACTGGATGTTGCCGGGCCTGTCCGGCCTCTCCCTCTGCCAACAGGTGCGCCAAGTGGAAAGGACTGCGTCCCGCGCCACCCCCATTCTCTTCCTAACCGCCAAAGATACCCTCGACGACCGGGTGGAAGGGCTGGACGCCGGCGCCGACGACTACCTGGTCAAGCCCTTCGAGCTGCGGGAGCTGCTGGCGCGGGTGCGGGCCCTCTTGCGGCGGGCCGCCAGCCCCGGCGAAGGGATCCCTCGCCTGCAAATTGGGGATCTGGAGCTGGATCGGGAGAACCAAGTGGCCTACCGCCAGGGGCGGATGATCCACCTCTCCCAAAAGGAATTCCGCCTGCTGGAGTACTTCATGACCCACCCCGGCCAGTTGCTCACCCACAAGCAGATCTACGAGCGGGTGTGGGCCGGCGAGGATCCCCCCAGCAGCAACGTCCTGGCCGCCCAGGTACGCCTGTTGCGGCGTCGCCTGCGCTTGCCCGGCTCCCCCGAGTTGATCCACGCCGTCTATGGCAAAGGCTACCGCTTCGGGCCTGTGGCCGAGGATCCCTAGCAGTGAAACAGTAACTCCCCTCTCCCTCTGGGAGAGGGGCCGGGGGTGAGGCCATTACTTAGACTTGAGCTTCTCCGCCTTCTCAATGGCCTCTTCGATAGTGCCCACCAGGTAAAAAGCCTGCTCCGGCAGATCGTCCAGTTCCCCCGACAAAATGCGCTGGAAGCCCTTGATGGTGTCCTCCAACTTCACGTACTTGCCGGGCGAGCCGGTGAAGACCTCCGCCACAAAGAAGGGCTGCGACAGGAAGCGCTCGATACGGCGGGCACGGGCCACCACCAGCTTGTCCTCTTCCGACAGCTCGTCCAACCCCAGAATGGCGATGATATCCTGCAGCTCTTTGTAGCGCTGCAGCGTTTGCTTCACCGCCTGGGCGGTGTTGTAGTGCTCCTCACCCACAATGTCTGCCTGCAAGATGGTGGACGAAGAATCCAGAGGATCCACCGCCGGGTAGATGCCCTTGGCGGCCAAGCTGCGCGACAGCACCACTGTCGAATCCAGGTGGGCAAACGTCGTCGCCGGTGCCGGATCCGTCAAGTCGTCAGCAGGCACATACACCGCCTGCACCGAAGTGATGGATCCCTGCTTGGTAGAGGTGATGCGCTCTTGCAGGTTGCCCATTTCCGTAGCCAAGGTGGGCTGGTAGCCTACCGCTGAGGGCATGCGGCCCAACAGCGCCGACACTTCCGACCCGGCCTGCACAAAGCGAAAGATGTTGTCGATAAACAGCAGCACATCCTGCTTGTTGACGTCGCGGAAGTACTCCGCCATCGTCAGGGCAGTCAGGCCCACCCGCATACGGGCGCCCGGCGGCTCGTTCATCTGGCCGTACACCAGCGCCACCTTGTCCAGCACCCCTGATTCTTTCATCTCGTTGTAGAGGTCGTTCCCCTCGCGGGTGCGCTCTCCCACGCCTGCAAACACCGATAGGCCGGAGTGCTCCTCGGCGATGTTGTGGATCAGCTCCTGGATGAGCACTGTTTTGCCAACGCCAGCGCCGCCAAACAGGCCCACCTTGCCACCTCTCTTGAAGGGGGCCAGCAGGTCGATCACCTTGATGCCGGTTTCAAAGGGCTCCGGTTTGACGGTCAGCTCCACAAAGGGCGGCGCGCTGCGGTGGATAGGAGCAAACTCCTTGGCTTGCACCGGCTCACCTTGATCCACCGGCTCCCCCAGCACGTTGAAAATGCGACCCAGGGTAGCCTCGCCCACCGGCACGGTAATCGGGGCACCTGTATCCACCACTGGCATGCCCCGCACCAAGCCATCGGTAGAAGACATGGCCACAGCTCGCACGCGGTTATCCCCCAAAAGCTGCTGCACCTCAAAGGTGACTTTGACCTTCAGGCCGCTTTCGGTCGTCGCTTCCACCTTGAGAGCGTTGTAGATTTCAGGCAGCTTGCCGCTGGGAAACTCGGCGTCGATTACAGGCCCAATGACCTGAGTGATGTAGCCAACGTTGGTCGCAGTAGCGGTGGCAGTAACCATGGTCGAGGCTCAGCTCCTTGTGTGCTCAGTTGCAGTTATGGACTCAGCGATGCCGGATGGGAGTTGAAATCAACATCAGAATGGGCCATGAGTCAGCCTGGGCGGTTGGATCCCGGTAGCAAAAGCCAACGGGTCTGCCCCGGGACTTCGGTCTCACTGCTCGGTTCTCTTCTGCCCAAAGGTACCGCTTCCAGGCCCAGACAAAACCCTAGCTGATGTCTTAGGGGTTAGACTACTGGGTTTTTGAAGCGGCTGACTACCCATGCCGCCATACAAAAGCTACCACAAGGCCGTCCCAAAGGACAGGACGAGGATTTAAACCCAGTTTTTGGATCCATCGGCCTTCGGCAATGGCTTTGGCTTCCCCACCCAGTAGGGAACCTGGCTCAGTACTCAAAGGTCATCGGCGGGAAACGGGAGGAGGAGAAGCGGCCCGTGGCCGGTTCTGGAGCAGCGGCGGGATCCCGAAAGCGCTCTGCCTCCTGCTGAAAACGCTGTAGCGCTTGTTCGATTTCCCAGAGCCTTGCTTGAATCTGCCCTTGCCGTTCCTGAATGAACTCCAATTCCTGGTTGAGCCGCTGCTTTTCCACAGTGAGCTGCTGCATCTCGGCATAGAGAGCAGATTCGGTTTTGCGGCGAGGGATCGAGCGCAACTTTGGGCGGGGCCGGGAGCGGGGCACGCGGGGCAAGCTCATAACAGAACAGATGGGATCCAGAGAAAAGGGCGTTGCGCCCATCCTAGCGCGCTCTTGTAGGCCAGAGGGCCAGTGGCCTTGGCAGATATTCGGATCTAGAGACAGGAGCAAGGCATGGCCGATAGGCGCTGCCTGGAGGATTTGCGCCCTTGGCGGCAACCCTGTTCCTCGGTAGGATCCGACTTGTCTGGCATGGGGAAAAGCAATGGTCGAAACCGCAGCGGAACTGTTGCAGCGTTATGGCAGCGGTGAGCGGGACTTCAGCAACAGCCAATTGGCCGAAGCCGACCTGGCTGGTGCCGACTTGGCTGGGATCGACCTGGGCGGGGCAATCCTCCAGCAGGCCAAATTGGGCG
>NZ_JANSIR010000090.1:16301-23394 GCF_047462155.1 Synechococcus sp. OH2 | reverse complement strand
CTGCCAACCTGGAGCGGGCCTACCTGGGCGGCGCCGACCTCAGCCAAGCCGACCTTCAGGGATCCAACCTGCGCCTGGCCAACCTGGAAAAAGCCAAGTTGCCGGGATCCCGATTGCAAGGGGCCAACCTGCGCGGCGCCAACCTGAGCGCAGCCGACCTGAGGGGTGCCGATCTCAGCCAGGCAGACCTGGCGGGGGCCAACCTCAGCGGCGCCAACCTAAAAGGGGCCAACCTCAGGGGCTGTAAACTTAAGCTGGCCAACCTGCGGGGAGCCTGTTATGACACAGCCACTCACCTAGAAGCAGATGTCGCCCCCGCCGAGTTGGGCATGGTTTCCGCCTAGCCTGCAGCTAGTTGTCCTAAGGCTCCAGATCCAAAATCTCCTGGATCTCGGCATCGGTATAGCCCACCGCCCGCAGCTTCTCCGCCACCGCCTCGATCTCCTGCGCCGACAGTGTGTGCTGGCGTACCCGATCCCAGAGATTGGCCACAATCTGGAGCAGCAAACCGCTGCTTTCCGCCTCAAACAGCTCAAAAGCCGTTGCCAACTCGATAACCTGCAACACCTCCTCGGCGCTGCCAATTGGCTGATCGAGAGATTGTTCCTCCAGATCCACCAGCAACTGGCGCAATTGATTCAGGCCCTCCCCAAGAGCAGACATACCCCAGGCTCCTCAACGGCACCTGAGCACTCACCCTAACAGGCTTGCCTGCCTGGGCAAAAGGGATCCGATGAATTCCGCGCCACCTAAGGCTATTCTGAGTAGAGGAACAATTGAGTGGCAAGCGCCAGGATTGTTGAAGGGCCGGCGAAGCGGTTCACAACAATCTACAACGACAAAAGGAGATGCACGAGTATGGCCCCAGCGAACGTCCTGCCCAACACCCCTCCCTCCCCCGCTGATGGGGGCGGTACTGCCCTAGACTACAGCAGCCCAGGGTATCGGCAGGCCTACTCCCGCATCAACGGTATTGTTATCGAAGGGGAACAAGAAGCCCACGACAACTACCTCAGGCTGGCCGAAATGCTGCCGGAAGCTGCAGAGGAGCTGCGCAAGCTGGCCAAGATGGAATTGCGCCACATGAAGGGCTTCCAGGCCTGCGGCAAAAACCTGCAGGTGGAACCCGATGTGGAGTTTGCCCGCGCCTTTTTCGCGCCTTTGCGGGACAATTTCCAAAGTGCCGCAGCGGCAAGGAACCTGGTCTCCTGTTTTGTCATTCAGTCTTTGATCATCGAGTGCTTTGCCATCGCTGCCTACAACATCTACATCCCGGTCGCCGATGACTTTGCCCGCAAGATTACCGAGGGGGTAGTTAAGGACGAGTATCTGCACCTCAATTTTGGGGAGCGCTGGCTGGGCGAACACTTTGCCGAGGTCAAAGCCCAGATCGAAGCGGCCAACGCCCAAAATCTGCCTCTAGTCTGGCAGATGCTGCAGCAGGTAGAGGCGGATGTGGAAGCCATTTACATGGATCGCGAGGCCATTGTAGAAGATTTCATGATCGCCTACGGCGAGGCCCTGGCCAACATCGGCTTCAACACTCGCGAGGTGATGCGCCTCTCGGCCCAGGGTCTGCGGGCCGCCTGACCCACCTCAACTCTGCCTGCCGATTGGTTTTCCGGCCTGGCTGGAACGTTCCCTACCCTTCCTGGGTGCGGGCATGTTTTGATGGGATCCGGATGGAGCTCATAAGTATTGAAGTGAGTGAGCATCTATGTTCGGCCTGATCGGGCACCTGACCAGCCTGGCCCACGCAAAACGGGTGGCAGATAAGCTGGGGTATTCCGAATATGCGGAGAGCGACCTGGAATTTTGGTGCATGGCTCCGCCTCAGGTGGTGGACGAGATCGTGGTGACCAGCATCACGGGCCAAAAAATCTATGGCCAGTACGTCGAATCCTGTTTCCTGCCGGAAATGTTGGCGGGGGGACGGGTAAAAGCGGCCTGTCGCAAGATTTTGAATGCGATGGCCTTGGCGCAGCGGCGCGGCTTGAACATCACCACCCTGGGAGGATTTAGCAGCATTATTTTCGAGAATTTTCGCCTTGACACCCTCCGGCGGGTGCGCAACATCGACCTGGAAATTCGGCGTTTTACCACCGGCAACACCCACACAGCCTATATTATCTGTCAGCAATTGCAGGCGGCGGCCCAGCGCTACGCCATGGATTTGGCAGCCGCCACAGTTGCCGTGGTGGGGGCCACCGGCGATATCGGTAGTGCCATCTGCCAGTGGTTGGTAGCCCACACTTCCCCGGCCAAATTGCTGTTGATAGCCCGCGAGCGGCGACGCCTGGAAGAGCTGCAGGCCAAACTTAAAAAAGGGGAAATCTCTTCCTTGGAAGAGGCCTTGCCCCGCGCCGATTTCATCGTCTGGGTGGCCAGCATGAGCCAAGGGGTGGCCCTCGATCCTCAGGTGTTGCCGGATCCCTGCGTGATCATCGACGGTGGCTACCCGAAGAACATCGCCTCCAAGTTGCAGCGCAAGGGGCTGTACGTGATCGACGGCGGCATGGTGGAACACTCTCTCGATATCGAGTGGAATATTATGCAGTTTTTGAATGTGGCCAACCCGGCCCGCCAGCTCTTTGCCTGCTTTGCCGAGGCGATGCTCCTGGAGTTCGAGGGCCTACACACCAATTTCAGTTGGGGCCGCAACTTGATTACCCTAGAAAAACTGGATTTAATCGGGCAACTGTCTCGCAAGCATGGCTTCCGCCCCCTCATGCCCGAAGCCTAGCTCCAGCTAGGCCGACTCTCTGAAAAGCGGTAGGAAAATAGACAACGCTGCGAGAGAGCCACCATGTCCCAATCCTTTACCACTCACCTCTGGCAGACAATCGAGCCTATCTACCAACAGATCTTGGATCACCCCTTTAACCAAGAGCTGGCGGCAGGCAGCCTCTCGCGGCAGCGCTTCCAGTTCTACCTGCAGCAAGATGCTCTTTATCTCACCGATTTTGCCCGCGCCCTCGCCTTGATCGGGGCTCGTTCTGAAGGGGCTGAGCGGGTGGTGAGTTTCTTGAACTTTGCCCTGGGGGCCATTGTGGCCGAACGCAGCCTGCACGAGAGTTACTTTCGCCTCTACGACATCCAGCCGGAGACAACCTACGCTCCTGCCTGCTTCGCCTACACCCGTTTTCTATTGGCCTCGGCTGCCTTGGATCCCTACGAGGTGGCCATGGCCGCCGTGCTGCCCTGCTTCTGGATTTACCGTGAGGTGGGATCCGCCATTTACCGCACCGCCAAGCCCAACAATCCTTACCAACAATGGATCGACACCTACGCGGGGGAAGAATTTGCCCAGGTGGTGCAACAGGCCCTTGCCATCACCGACTCCTTGGCTGCGCAGACCACAGCGGCGATGCGGGAAAAGATGACCGCCGCTTTTGTAGCCGCCTCCCGCCTGGAATGGCTGTTTTGGGACAGCGCCTACCGCCTGGAAACCTGGCAGCCGGCTTGATCCCTGCCGGGCCCGCCGGCTCAGCAAGGTAGTCGCTGCCATTGCAAGTGGCTATGAAACAGCCCCTCCGTTGATCTCCAGCTCCCCTCTCCCCTTGGGGCAGAGGGGCAGCAACGACTACACAGCCTTTGGCCAAACGTCCGGCCACTGCAGAATCTTCAGCTCAAAACTCGATCAGGGGGTTGGATGGCGGAGATGGAGACAACAACTGCAGCGCCCGCTCAAAGACGGCGTCCAGCATCGCCTCTGTCAGCCGCTGGGTGGCCGTGTTGCGCCGGCTGGGGTGGTAAGACGTCAGCAAATAGCGACCCTCTCCCAAAGGAACAACGCAGTTGTGGCCAAAGCGGGGGCGGGGCCTGAGAGGCGGCAAGAGCGCCAAGGTGTAGCGAAAGGCAAAATGGCCTAACGCTAAGATCACCCGTACCTGGGCCAGCAACTCCAACTCGCGCTTTAAGTAGCTCAAGCAGGCTTTGGCTTCTGGGGCGCTGGGGCGGTTGTCTGGCGGCGCGCAGCGCACCACGGCTGAGATGTAGCAATCCCGCAATTGCAGTCCATCCTCCCGGTGCAGGGAGATGGGTTGATTGGCAAACCCGGCCCGGTACAGAGCGCGAAATAGCCAATCCCCGCTGGGATCCCCGGTAAACACCCGGCCTGTACGGTTGCCCCCATGGGCGGCTGGCGCCAAGCCGATCACCCACAGCCGCGCCTGCGGATCCCCAAACCCCGGCACCGCTCGGCCCCAGTAGGTCTGCTCCCGAAAACGGGCCACCTTTCGCTGGGCAACCCCTTCTCGCCAAGCCACCAGGCGGGGGCAGCGGCAGCAAGCAGCGATCTCAGCCTGTAGGGCCGCCCAGGACTGGGGATCCGTCAACGCCTCACTCTTCTTCTCCCTCATCCTCCACTGGCTCGTCGAAGGCAGGGGTGGAGTCGTCAATGAGCTGGTCGTCCTCCAAGATCAGGCGGGGCGGCAGCTCTGGCAGCACGACAGGCTCCTCCTCTTCCTCGGGCTCCGGTTCTGGCGCCGTTTCCTCGTAGGTGCTGAAGCCGGTGCCCGCCGGGATCAAGCGCCCGATGATCACGTTCTCCTTCAAACCCCGCAGCCAGTCGGACTTGCCTTCGATGGCCGCCTCCGTCAGCACCCGCGTGGTCTCCTGGAAGCTGGCCGCCGAGATGAAGCTGTCGGTGTTCAAGCTGGCCTTGGTGATCCCCAGCAGAACGGGCGTGTACTTAGCCGGCGCCCCGCCGGTGATGGCCATGGTGGCGTTGGTCTGCTGGATTTCCCGCAACTCCACCAGCTCGCCCGGCAACAGGACGGTGTCGCCGCTGTCGTCCACCCGCACCTTGGAGGTCATCTGGCGCACCACAATCTCGATGTGCTTGTCGGCGATCTCCACCCCTTGCGAGCGATAGACGTTCTGTACCTCGTTGACCAGGAAGCGCTGCACCTCCCGCAAGGCCAGCCGTGCGGCTTGGTCGTCGCCCAAGGTTTGGCGATGGTACTCGAAGTAGATCTCCAAGAGGTCGTGGGGGTTGGCCGGGCCGTCGGTCAGCGGATCCCCCACCTGTACCGGCTGGCCATCGACCACAATCAGGTTTTGCCCCGGCAACACCGAGTATTCCGTAACCGTGCCATCCGCTTCGATGACCCGCAGATCCGGCTCTTCTCCCCGCCAGCTCAATTGCACCGTGCCGGGCCGCTTGGCCAAAACACACATTTCCTTGGGTTTGCGGGCCTCCAACAGCTCCTCAATCCGCGGCAGACCCTGGATGATGTCTCCCGTCTTGGCCCGCTCAAACACCAAGAGAGCCAGGGCATCCCCCCGCTGCACCAGATCCCCATCTCGCACCTGCAGAATGGCACCTGCCGATACCAAATAGGGCCGCGCCAACCGCAACACCACTTGGCCATCGGCAATCTGCATCACTTGCCCCGACTCAGGAGCAGGGATCCCCGGCGCCAGCTCGTCGCCGGCCCGCACCAGCGCTCCCCCCTCGACGCTGGCTTGGCCCGTCAGAGGCACCGTCAGCAGGTCGTCGTCGGTAACCACCAGAACCCGTCGCACCACTTCCGCGCCCTGGCGGATCCCTTGCACGATCCCGGCTTTTTTGGCCTGAATCTCGGTGCGGGCAATAACACCTCCCCTGCCGATACTGTCTCCTTCACTCACCAACAGCCGCGTGTGGGTACTCCCCTGGGTGAGATCTGCCTCCACGTCGCGGCGCAGCAGCAGGGTTTCCAGGATCACCAGTTGCAGGCGACGGATACTGGGATCCCTCTCATCTTGGATCAGCTCAATATCGGCCTTCAGTTGCGGGGCGTCGGTATCGATCTCCAGCACCAGTTGTGTGCGCAGCAGTTCTACCGGCCCCACCGACTTCACCCGCTCCCCATCCTTGAAGGGAACGCGCTGCACCGCCCGCAGGCGAATGGAGCGGCCAGACTCGCTGGTAGACTCTTGGCTGGGCACCAACGGGCGGTCGGGAATCTCGTACTCCTGCACTGGGCGCAGTAGCAGACCTGGCCCTTCAGGAGTCTCCACCTGCTCCAGATAGACCAACCGGTCAGGGACGATGCTGCTGAGCAGCTTCTGGCCTGGCTGGATTAGCGTGCCGGTGGGTATTTCCAAGTCGGCGGGGTCATCCACTAGATGCAAGGAGCCGGGCTTAATGATGATCTCCCGCAGGATGTCATTTTTCTGGATAACTTCGACAACGCCGGCATTTTGGCAGAAGATGTCCTTCACCACCTCGGTGCCGGCTTCTACGTACTGGCCATCTTCCACATTTAAGAGGGAGATGTCCTTGTTCACCTCGTGAGTCTCCTCCGGGATCCACAGCAGGGTGCCGCCCCGGATCACCTCGTAGCCCTGCTTCGCCTTGCCCCGCCGTGCCACCTCGACACCGGCAAACTTCACCAGGCCACCCGTCTGGGTGCGGAAATGGTTCTCGATCAGCTCCGCCACCACCTCGTCGTTACCCACCTTGGTACCTGGCGTAGCCTTGAGGACAAAGGTTTGCCCGCTGGCCGTATCCAGCAAAAATTGCTCCCGGCCCTGGTGGGATTCCACCCGCACCCGCGCTTCATGCAACACCACTGCGGCGTTGATGATCTCCACCTCGCGCCCGCTCTTGCTGTCGCTGCGCTCCGGTAGCCGCACAATGCCACCGTGCTCGGTTACCAGCGAGGTCTCAGCGATCACATCCCCCGCCTGCACCCGATCCCCGTTTTTCACCACCGGCTCGGCCCCTGGCGGCAGGTTGTACACCTGGCCGGACATCACCCAGATCAACCCTTGCCGCTGCGCGGTGTAGGTGGTGTTGCCCTGGCGGTCGGTTTTCTCCTCGATGGGCAGATCGGCAAAGCGGATTTCCCCCGCTAAGTCGGCCACCACCTCCTTCTGGGCTTTCTCGGTGCTCTTGCGTACGGCCTTGGCCAACGCCACTTCCGCAATCAACTGATCCCGCTGCACCTGGGCCCCGTCCCGCACCAGCAGGGTGGATCCCTGAGTCAGGTCGAAGACTTCCCGTCGCCCCTCCGGCCCTTCCAGGACAATTTGGTTGTTCACCTCCACCTGCAGGGCATCGTCGCCGTGGCGGGTGCGGAAGGGGCGGGTGCGCAGGTTTTTC
>NZ_JANSIR010000090.1:6198-16128 GCF_047462155.1 Synechococcus sp. OH2 | reverse complement strand
TGGGTGCCCGGCTCCCCAATCGATTGGGCGGCGATGACCCCGACCGCCTCTCCGAGATCCACCAGACGGGAGTGGGCCAGGCTCCAGCCGTAACACATGCGGCACACCGAGCGGTTGGCCTCACAGGTGAGGGGAGAACGCACCATCACCTGCCGGATGCCCGCCTCCACGATGGCTTTGGCCAAGTCGTGATCTACCTCTTGGTTGCGACGGGCAATGATCTCCTGGGTTTGCGGGTGTACTACATCACGAGCCAGCACCCGGCCCACCAGGCGCTCCTCCAGCGACACCACCACCTTGTCCCCATCCATCAGGGGTTCCAGCAGGATCCCTTGGTCGGTGCCGCAGTCGGATTCCCGCACGATGACATCTTGAGACACGTCCACCAGGCGGCGGGTCAGGTAGCCGGAGTCGGCAGTGCGCAAAGCCGTGTCCACCAAACCTTTGCGGGCCCCATAGGAAGAGATGATGTATTCAGTAACGGTCAGGCCCTCGCGGAAATTGGTTTTAATCGGTAAGTCGATGATCTCCCCTTGCGGGTTGGCCATCAGGCCGCGCATGCCCACCAACTGCCGCACCTGCGAGACGTTCCCCCTTGCCCCCGAGTTGGCCATCATGTATACGGAGTTGAGGGGATCGTTCTGGCGGAAGTTGCTGAGCATCTCCTCCTTGATTTGGTCGTTGGTCTGGTTCCAGGTGTCAATCACCTTCTGGTAGCGCTCCACCTCTGTGATCTCGCCGCGGGTGTAGCGCTCCGTGGCTGCCTCGATCTCCGCTTCCGCCTGGGCCAACAACTGCCGCTTGCTGGGCGGAATGCGCAGATCCTCGATGCTGATGGAAACGGCAGCCTGGGTGGCGTATTTGAAGCCCATGGCCTTCAGGGCATCCGCCATTTGGGCAGTGCGGGCAGTGCCGTAGCGGGCAAATGACCAGGCAATCAGGTTGCGCAGCTCTTTTTTGCCGATTTGATAGTTGCGGAAGGGTACAGGGGGCGGCGGAGTCTCGGCTTTGGCGCCGTCAGCGGCCTGCCGGATTAAACCGGCGGAAAAGCGTCCTTTTTCGCTCATAATGCCTCAGTGATAACTCTGACAGTTCTGGACAAGGGGGTAGGGATCCTAGCTGCCTATCGACAAGGGCAACGTCCATAGGGGCAGCTTCAAGCAGACAAAATATCTTGCACCGTTTTGTTGAAGATGATCCGGCCCGCCGTGGTGCGAATGTATTGGCTGATCACGTTGCCGTCTTGATCCTCGCGGATGCGGCGGTAGTTGGTGATCTTGAGGCGGGTGCCGCCCGGCTCCTCGATAATCTGGGGCTCCGACTCTTTTTCCTCCTTGCCCAACTCCATCGGGCCGCTGTAGCGCACCCAGATTTTGCTGTGCAGGCCGATGACGCCGCGGTCGTAGGCGATGAGGGCGTCCTCCAGGCTGGCAAAATAACGATCGCCAAGGTCGGGGGCGTGGGGATTGTCCGCCGTCAGATAGTAGCACCCCAAAACCATGTCTTGGCTGGGGGTGATAATTGGAGCGCCGGTGGCCGGGGAGAGGATGTTGTTGGTGGCCAACATCAGCAAGCGCGCTTCCGCCTGGGCTTCCAACGACAGGGGCACGTGCACGGCCATCTGGTCGCCATCGAAGTCGGCATTGAAGGCCGGGCAGACCAAGGGGTGGAGCTGAATCGCCCTCCCCTCCACCAGGATTGGTTCAAAAGCTTGGATCCCGAGGCGGTGCAACGTTGGAGCACGGTTGAGCAAAACTGGGTGGCCGTCGATTACGTCCTCCAGCACGTCCCAAACCTGCGGGTCGTTGCTCTGGATCAGCTTTTTGGCGGCTTTGATGTTGTTGACGATGCCCCGCTTGATCAACTTGTGGATCACAAAGGGCTGAAACAGCTCGATGGCCATCTCTTTGGGCAAGCCACACTGGTGCATGCGCAGGTTGGGCCCTACCACGATTACCGAACGCCCAGAGTAGTCCACCCGCTTGCCGAGCAGGTTTTGCCGGAAACGCCCCTGCTTGCCCTCGATGATATCGGAGAGGGACTTGAGAGGACGGTTGTTGGCCCCCACCACCATGCGCCCCCGCCGACCGTTGTCGATCAGGGCGTCCACCGCCTCCTGCAGCATACGCTTCTCGTTGCGCACGATGATCTCCGGCGCCATGATCTCCTGCAGCCGCGCCAAGCGGTTGTTGCGGTTAATCACGCGGCGGTAGAGATCGTTGAGGTCACTGGTGGCAAAGCGGCCTCCATCCAACTGCACCATCGGGCGCAGATCCGGCGGGATCACCGGCAACACCCGCAGCACCATCCACTCCGGCCGGGCTCCCGTGGCGATGAAGTTGTCGATCACCCGCAGCCGCTTGATTAGGCGCGCCCGCTTTTGGCCGCGGGCGCTGGCGATCTCCTCCCGCAACTGCTCCGCCTCTTTTTCCAGGTCAATATCCTTGAGCAGGCGTTCGATCGCCTCCGCCCCAATCATGGCCCAGTTCTCCGGCAGTTGCAGCTCGGATCCCTCCTCGTACATCTGATCCTCGATCTCGAGGTATTGATCCTCGGTCAGCAACTGCTTGTAGGAGAGGTTGGGAGCGTTGCCCGGATCCACCACTACATAGGCGTTAAAGTACACCACCTGCTCCACGTCCCGCAGCGGCATGTCCAGCAGGGTAGCGATGTGGCTAGGGATCCCTTTCAGGTACCAAACGTGGGTGACCGGGGCAGCCAACTTGATGTAGCCCATGCGGTGACGGCGCACCCGCGACTCGGTTACCTCCACTCCACAGCGCTCGCAAACAATGCCGCGGTGCCGCACGCGCTTGTACTTGCCACAGTGGCACTCCCAGTCCTTAACTGGCCCAAAGATGCGCTCACAAAAGAGGCCATCCATCTCCGGCTTGAGGGTCCGGTAGTTGATGGTCTCTGGCTTGGTGACTTCTCCCACCACTTGGCCGTTGGGCAGGGTGCGCTGGCCCCACTCCATAATCCGCTCCGGAGAAGCCAGCCCAATCTTGACATAGTCAAAGCGCTGATCTGTTCTGGCCATTGCCATTTCTCCTAACTTGCTGCCCTAGCACCTACAAAGCAAGGGAAGAGGAACTACACCCCCCCTCTCCTGAGCCGAATGGGATCCCAGCCGTCCCCAGCATCAATCAAAAATCGTCCTCCTCCTCCCTGTCTTCGTCTTCCTCGCGGCTGCGGTTGGCTAAGGTAAAGGTTCCTCCTGCCCCTGGAGAAAGATCCTCGGATGTAACGGATTCATAAGTGGGCCGCGAGGGGGTGTGGCGGTTGGAGACATCGGCCATCAGATCCACCTCCACATCGCGGGTCTGGCCATCGCTGTCTACCTCCACCTTATGGACAGACACATCCAGGCAGAGAGACTGCAGCTCCCGCACCAACACCTTGAAGGATTCCGGCGTGCCGGGTCGGGGGATGGGCTTGCCCTTGACAATGGCGTTGAGGGCCTCGTTGCGCCCCACCATATCGTCCGACTTGACGGTGAGCAGCTCCTGCAAAATGTAGGCCGCCCCAAACGCCTCCAGAGCCCACACCTCCATCTCGCCAAAGCGCTGGCCACCCTGCTGCGCCTTGCCCCCCAGGGGCTGCTGGGTTACCAGCGAGTAGGGGCCAGTAGAGCGGGCGTGGATCTTGTCGTCCACCAAGTGCACCAGCTTCAGCATGTAGGCACGGCCCACCGTAACCGGCTGGTCGAAAGGCTCACCCGTGCGGCCGTCAAACACCTGAACTTTGCCACAGTACTTGCCTTCAGGGTTGAAGATCCAGTCCTTGCCAGTCTTCTCGCGCGCCTCCCGCAATTTGGCCTCCACTGTCAGCCGGGAAGCCTCCAAGCCGTGCATTTCATCGAAGGGCATTAGCTTAAAGCGTACCCCTAGGTGCTCTGCTGCCCAGCCCAGTAGGCACTCATACACTTGGCCCACGTTCATGCGGGAGGGCACCCCTAGGGGGTTGAGCACCACATCCACTGGGGTGCCATCTGGCAGGTAGGGCATGTCTTCAATCGGCAAGATGCGGGAGATGATGCCCTTGTTGCCGTGACGGCCCGCGATCTTGTCCCCCACCTGGATCTTGCGCTTGAGGGCGATGTAAACCCGCACCACCATGTTGGCACCTGGCGGCAGCTCGTCCCCCTGCTCGCGGGTGAAGATGCGCACATCCACCACCCGCCCGCGCTCGCCGTTGGGCACCCGCAGCGAGTTGTCCCGCACGTCGCGGGCTTTCTCGCCGAAAATGGCCCGCAACAGCCGCTCCTCCGGCGGTTGATCCGATTCCCCTTTGGGAGTGACCTTGCCCACCAAAATATCGCCGGCTTCCACCCAAGCCCCAATGCGCACAATGCCGTTCTCGTCCAGGTTGCGCAGGGCATCTTCCCCCACGTTGGGAATCTCGCGAGTGATCTCTTCCGGCCCTAGCTTGGTCTGCCGGGCTTCGATCTCGTACTTCTCAATGTGTACCGAGGTGAAGACGTCGTCGTAGACCAGCCGCTCGCTGATCAGGATGGCATCTTCGTAGTTGTAGCCCTCCCAAGGCATGTAGGCCACCAACACGTTTTGGCCCAAGGCCAGTTCGCCCCCCTCGGTAGCCGGACCGTCCGCCAGCACCTGCCCGGGCACCACCCGATCCCCCGCGTAGACAAGAGGGCGCTGGTTGAGACAGGTATCTTGGTTGGAGCGCTGGTACTTCTGCAAACGGTAAACAATCGGATCCCCGCCGTCGTCTGGCCGCACCACGATTTCGTCGGCAGAAACATAGGTCACCACGCCACTGGTGCGCGACACCACCACCATGCCAGAGTCCCGCGCCGCCTGGGCTTCCAGGCCAGTGCCCACGTAAGGCCGATCCGGCTTCAGCAGAGGCACTGCCTGCCGCTGCATATTCGCCCCCATGAGGGCGCGGTTGGCGTCGTCGTGCTCCAAAAAGGGGATCAAGGAGGTGGCCACTGAGATGACCTGCACCGGAGCCACCTGCACGTAATGCACCTCGCTGGGGTGAGCGGTGGTAAATTCCTGGCGGTAGCGCACCGGCACCAGATCGACGGTGATGCGGCCCTCGGCATCTACCGGCACGTCCCCCGGCGCCACGCGATATTCGTCCTCTTCGTCGGCGGTAAGGTAGACCATCCCCAGATCCTTGCGCACCACGCCGTTCTCAACGCGGTAGTAGGGGCTTTCGATAAAGCCGTACTGGTTGACGCGGGCGTGGGTGGCCAGGGATCCAATCAGCCCGGCGTTGGGGCCTTCGGGAGTTTCGATGGGGCAGATGCGTCCGTAGTGGCTGGGGTGGATATCCCGCACGGCAAAGCCGGCCCGCTCCCGGCTCAGGCCACCGGGGCCTAAGGCCGACAGCCGCCGCTTGTGGGTCAGCTCCGCCAGCGGGTTGGTCTGATCCATGAACTGGGAGAGCTGGCTGGAGCCGAAGAACTCCTTGATGGCCGCCACCAAGGGTTTGGGGTTGACCAGCGAGGCTGGGGTGAGGTTCTCTGACTCGGAGACCGTCATGCGCTCGCGGATGATCCGCTCCAGGCGGTTGAGGCCCACCCGTACTTGGTTTTGCAAGAGCTCGCCCACCGAGCGCACGCGGCGGTTGCCCAGGTGGTCGATGTCGTCCACATGGCCGATGTCGTACTCCAAGTTAATCAGGTAGTCGATGACGGCCAAGATGTCCGTGACGGTGAGCACCCGCACATTTTCCGCCACGTTGAGATTGAGCTTTTTGTTCAGCTTGTAGCGCCCTACTCGGCCCAGGTCGTAGCGCTTGGGATCGAAGAAGCGGGATTCCAACAACTGCTGCCCACCGGACACAGTGGGAGGCTCGCCGGGCCGCAGCTTGCGGTACAGCTCCATCAGGGCTTCTTCTTCGCTGTAGTGCCCCTCTTTTTCCATGGTTTTTTGGAAAAATTCGGGGTGGCGCAGGCTGTCGTAGATCTCCGAGTCGCTCAGGCCCAAAGCCTTGAGCAGAACTGCCGCCGAGAGCTTGCGGGTTTTGTCAATGCGCACCCACACCAGGCCGTTTTTGTCGGTCTCAAACTTCAGCCAGGCGCCCCGGTTGGGAATCAGGCTGGCGCTGTAGGTGCGGCGACCGTTTTTGTCCAGTTCCGACTTGTAGTAGACGCCGGGGCTGCGCACGATCTGGTTGACGATCACCCGCTCGGCGCCGTTGATGATAAAGGTACCCCGATCCGTCATCAAAGGCAGCTCGCCGATGAAGACGTCCATGTCCTTGATCTCGCCCGTCTCTTTGTTAATCAGGCGAGTGGGCACCCGGATTTGCGCTTGGTAGGTAGCATCCCGTCGCTTAGCTTCCTCCGGGTCGTAGCGCGGTTTGTTGATTTTATACCCTTTGGAGGGATCCCCAGGGCGGTACTCCGGCAGAAAGTGCAGTTCCAGCTTGCCCGTGTAATCGACGATAGGGGAAAAGCTGAGGAGCTCCTCTTCAAACCCTTCTCGCAAAAACCACAAGAAACTCTCCCGCTGAATCTCTACCAGGTCAGGCAAGGTAGAAGCGGCAGGGGATGGCACTGCTAATTGTGTCATGCGTTGCTCGGCAGGGGTTGCGCTGCAGTCAGGTCTCTAATTATAGAAACCCTGCCAACGATCGTCAACGAACGTTACAAGGGCTGGAGATGGCCAGCTCCCTCGAGTGCCTGTCCGGCGAATGTCGCCAGATCGCCTGGGATCCCCTTTGGGCCGCGGTTGCAGGAGCGTTCCCCAATTTGCCTTAAGGATTGTTCACATCCATTCACACTCAGGCAGATTATTCTAATCGTTGACTGTTGGGCAGTCACCTGCTGCTCCAACTCTGCTTGCCGGTCGTCAACAGGGCTCGGAAAAGTGGGGTGGGCCTGGAGGCCAGGTCAAGTCGTTGGAGGGCGCGCTCAGCCTGGTGGGGGTTCTGGTCTGCGTCGCGGTGACCAGAGGGGATCCCCATCCATCCAGATGAGAAGGGGTTGAAATGGGTTTACGCAGCCTCTCAGGCCAGGGCGACTTTTATTTTTATTGATGTTTTTGAAAACAGCTAGACACAAGCAGCCGTTTTTGGCGAGGAGGATTTTGTGAGTCAAAGTCTGCAACCAAAACACCAGCCTGCCAGCCTCTCTGTTCAGTTGCGGGAGGGCACCAAGCAGTCCCACACCATGGCCGAGAATATGGCCTTCATCAAGTGCTTCCTCAAGGGGGTGGTGGATAAAAAAGCCTACAGCCGCTATGTGGGCAATTTTTACTTTGTCTACAGCGCTCTGGAAGAGGGGTTCACGCAGTTGCGAGAGCACCCGCTGGTGGGCCGGCTTTACTACCCGGAGCTGTGGCGCAAGGCCAGCCTGGAGAAGGATTTGAATTATTTTGTCGGCCCCAATTGGCGCGCTGTGGTCAAGCCCTCTCCAGCTTGCCAGGTCTATGTCGACCGCATTCGAGAAGTGGTGGAAAAGGATCCGGTTCTGCTGATTGCCCACGCCTACACCCGCTACATCGGCGACCTTTCGGGTGGCCAGATCCTGAAAAACATCGCCCGCCGGGCCATGGGCCTGCCGCCGGGGGAAGGCACCGCCTTTTACGATTTCGAGCAGATCCCTCATGAGGGCAAGTTCAAGCAGCGCTATCGCGCTCAGTTGGACGCGCTGGAGCTGGATCAGGCAACCATCGAGCGCATTGTGGCGGAAGCCAATTACGCCTTCCAGCTCAACATGGACTTGTTCAAGGAATTGGAGGGCAATTGGCTGCTATCAATGGCCCGCTTGGCCTGGAACTCTCTTCTCAACCAGTTTCAGCGCCAGTCCACCCGCTCTGAGGCGGCTGCCCCCAGTCCCTAGCCACAGCTATTCCCCACCCCAGAGACTCTTTGCTGGGCTGCCAATCCCCCCTCTCCCTCAGGGAGAGGGGCTGGGGGTGAGGGATCAGTCGCATGCGAGGGTGTCGCGGGTGGCCCGCCCGGTGACGGGGTTAACGCCGCTGGCCCGTTCGCAGAGGATGGCAAGGGCATCTTTCCGGATCAGGGCGTTGGTGAAATCCGCCCCCTCGATCTGGATCCCTTCCACCCGCGCCAGCCACATCATGCTGTCCTGCAGTTGGGCTTCCCGCAGGTCGGCACCTTGCAGATTGGCCATGTCCAAGGTGGCGCCGCGCAGATCGGCCCCCCGCAGGTTGGCTCTGCTGAGGTTGGCCCCAAACAGATTCGCCCCTGCCGCTTTGACGTGGCTGAGATCGCTTTGCCGCAGGTTGGCCTTGAGAAATTTCCAGCCGCTCAGGTCTTGTCCGGCAAAGTTCGCCCCCTGCAGATCCCGCTTGCTGTAGTCTTCTGCCCAGGACGGGGATCCCAAGAGGGCGACGCCCAGGCACAGGATCAGCCCGCAAAACACTGCACCCCGCAGGAAACGGGTCAGCCAGGACAGTCTCACCAAACCAGAAGCCGGCCAAGCAACAGACATCGCGGATCCCTCCCGGAAACCTCCACGGCTTTGGGACTGCTCTTACTTTTATCCTACCGGATGGGGATCCCACCGGCAGATTGGGCTAACTTGGGCTTTTATAAGCTGAGTCCCAACTGGCGAGGGGGTGACAGGGATCCATGTCCACAGTCGAGATTTTCAATGCGCAGCAGATAGCGGAGCTGATCGACGCTCTGGCCACCGCAATCGGCAGGGATCACCCCCACTTGGACAGGCTGGTGTTGATCGGCATTCGCACTCGCGGCGTCCCCTTGGCCTACCGCTTGCGGGATCGCATCGCCACCGGCTTCAGGAGCCCACCGCAGGTAGGGGAGCTGGACATCACCTTCTTCCGCGACGACCTGGGCTCCGGCGGCCTGCGCACTCCCAATCGCAGCGAGCTGCCGCGGGATCTGACCGGCCAAGAAGTGGTGCTGGTGGACGATGTGCTCTTCCGGGGTCGCACCGTCCGTGCGGCTCTGGAGGCCCTCAACCACTTTGGGCGACCGGAGCGGGTGCGCCTGGCTGTGTTGATCGACCGCGGCCACCGCCAGTTTCCCATTCAACCGGACTACTGGGGCCACAAGCTAACCACGGCCCCTGAGCAGATCGTCAAGGTGCACCTGCGGGAAACCGACGGCGAGGAGCGGGTGTTGTTGATCGACGCCAAGCCTGAGGAAAACAGGAGAGAGTGAGCCTGAGACGCCCCTGGGGTGCGGTATGGTGGGGATAATCTGCCGACTTTCGCCCTATGACTGTGTTGCCGGAAACCCGTCGCTACGCTGTCTTAGGCACAGGCGCCCTGGGAGGGTTTTACGGGGCAAAACTGCAACAGGCTGGCTTCACGGTGCATTTTCTGCTCCACAGCGACTACGACCATGTGCGCCAGCAAGGGCTGTGGGTAGAGTCCTGCTGGGGGGATTTTCATTTGCCGCAGGTGAATGCCTACGCAGCAGTGGAGGACATGCCCCCTTGCGAAGGGGTGATCGTGGCTTTGAAAGCCACCCAAAATCACCTGCTGCCGCAGTTGCTCCCGCCCGTATTGGCCGAGAAGGGTGTGGTGATCCTCCTGCAAAATGGACTAGGGGCAGAGCCGGAGATTGCCAACTGCGTTGGCCCTGAGCGCATCATGGGTGGCCTCTGTTTCATCAGCTCCAACAAAGTTGGCCCCGGCCACATCCGTCATCTGGATTATGGCTCGGTGCTGCTGGCGGAATACGGCCCTGGCTATGCGCCCCAGGGGATCACGCCTCGCCTTCAACAAGTTCAAGCGGATTTTCAACGGGCCGGGATCCCGACCTCCCTTTCTCCAGATCTGATGTTGGCCCGCTGGCAGAAGTTGGTCTGGAACATTCCCTTCAACGGCCTCTCGGTGATCTTCAATGCCGATACCCAGCAAATGATCCGCGACTCTGAGGCCCGCACTTTGGCGGAAACGCTGATGCACGAGGTGATCCAGGGGGCTGCCGCCTGTGGCCGCCACCTCCCGGAGACCC
>NZ_JANSIR010000090.1:2171-6188 GCF_047462155.1 Synechococcus sp. OH2 | reverse complement strand
AAGCGGGTGAGGAAACCCCACCCGCCTACGCGGTGGGGTAGTTCATAGATGCGGTGCCGGGGGCCGCGCCTAACCGGGAGGGCCTGGTGCTGCTGGATCTGGAAATAGAGGCGGGGAGAATTGCCCGCATCCAAGCAGCCAATGGGATCCCACCTCAGGGGATCGCGAGCGTAGATCTGAGGCGGGGCCAGGTGTGGCCCTGTTTTGTCGATATCCACACCCACCTGGACAAGGGGCACGTGTGGCCGCGCACCCCCAACCCCGACGGCACGTTTGCCGGGGCAATCCGGGCTGAGCAGGAAGACTGGGCCAAAATGGAGCGGGCCTACGCCGGCAGGCACGAAAAACTTTGGCAGGATATTTACCGCCGCTGCGACTTTGGCCTGCGCTGCAGCTATGCCCATGGATCCCAGGCGGTGCGCACCCACCTGGTCTGCAACGGCCCCCACGCCCAGCTGAGTTGGGAGGTGTTTGCCCAGTTGCGGCGAGAGTGGGCGGGCAGACTGGAGCTGCAGGCAGTGACGTTGACCCATTTGGACTTCTTTCTCACGCCGGCAAGGGAGAAGCTGGCGGACAAGGTGGCAGAGCTGGGCGGGATCCTAGGTGGGGTAGCGGCGATGGGGCCGGAGCTGGATGAGCAGTTGGAGCGGGTGTTTGCCCTGGCCCAGGAGCGGGGGCTGGATCTCGACTTCCACACCGACGAGATGGAGGATCCGGGATCCCTCACGTTGAGACACGTGGCAGCAGCAACCCTGCGCCATGAGTTTTCCGGCCAGGTGGTGTGCGGCCATTGCTGCAGTTTGGCGGTGCAGCCACCGCAGGTGGCCCACCAGACCATGGCCCTGGTCAAAGAGGCGGGGATCGCCGTGGTCAGCCTGCCCATGTGTAACCTCTATTTACAAGACCGCCGCCCCGGCCACACGCCCCGCTGGCGGGGGGTAACGCTGCTCCATGAGCTGAAGGCTTTGGGCGTGCCGGTGATGATAGCCAGTGACAACTGCCGGGATCCTTTCCACGGCTTCAGGGATCACGACGGCCTAGAAGTGTTTCGGGAGGCCACCCGCATCCTGCACCTGGACACCCCCTACGGGGATTGGCCGCAGGCCATCACTGCCACCCCGGCCCGTAGGATGGGCTTGGTAGAGGCCGGACAAATTGGGGTGGGCCTGCCGGCAGACTTGGTGCTGTTCAAGGGCCGGGGGTTTGACGAGCTCCTTTCCCGACCTCAGCACGATCGGGTGGTGCTGCGCCAAGGCCAGCCCATCGACACGGCGCTGCCGGACTACGCAGAGCTGGACGACCTGATGGAGGGGGTGGGGCGGGCTTAGCCAGCAGGGTTGGAGAGCCAGGCTTTAATCTGGGCGGCAATGCGCTGAGCAGCACCAGGGGATCCCATACGCCGCTGCCCGTGGGCCCGCAGTTGGGCGGCGTAAGCGGGATCGCTGGCCAGGCGGTCTAGAATTTGGCAGAGCACGGCAGGAGCCTGCTGGGGTGAAGTGAGGTGGACGGCGGATCCCAGGAGACGGGTTTGAGCTTCGGCAAAGCGGGGGGTAAATTGCGGCCCCTCCCCCGGCAGGGTGACCACCGGCTTCCCCAAGCCCACACATTGTTCGGTGGCCGTCCCCGCCATGGCCAGCACTGCCGTGGCCCGGTGGGCACAGGTGCCGAAATCTCCCCACACCAGGAGCAGGTCGCGGCGCCAAGAGGGGATCTTCTCCTGAAGAGGTGCCCGCTCCAGGTTGGGGCTGAGGGCGGCGTAAACTTGGATTTCCGGCGGCAGCTGCTCGACCACCTGCATCATCAAGGCCCAGTTGCGGTAGGCCTCTGGCGGGCGGGATCCCGGCAGCAGCAGCACCGCAGGCCGGTCGGGATCCAAAGGCAATTCTCCCCGCGGCTCCAAGTCATCCATCATCGGGTTGCCCAGGTAGAAAGCCCGGAGGCCCCGCTTTTGCAGAGCGGTGGCCGTCAGCTCATCTCGCAAGAAGGAGCCGCGACAGCGCCTACGGGCCATGAGCCAGCGCTCCCAGGGCAGATAATCGGAAACCGGCTGTCTCAGCCAAGCGCGTCGGTAGGGCCCTTGTTCGTCCCGCCAATAATAGTCCGACTTGGCTGTGCCCACAAAGACGTAGGGGCTGCCGCTCCACCAGGCCATTAACAAAGGCACAATGTCCCCCACCGCCAGCACCAGCTCCACTTGAGCCGCCGCCTGGCGAACCAAAGCCAATTGCCGCCCGGTCAGGCCCAGCAAGCCAGCACGCAGATCCCGCCACAACTGCCGCCAATCTTGATAGATAAATCCCCCCGAAGGCATCACCTGGGTCAGGGGCAGCAGCGGGATGCCGCGGCGGCAATAGGCGGTGCCTTCCCCCACAATCGGCAGGGCTTGCACCGAGATCCCCAGGCCAGTCAGGGCCAGGGCGATGCGACTACCTACCTCATCTTCCCCGTGGCCATTGCTCAGGCACAGCACCCGCGACAAATTCTGTGGATTCATTGGCTAGAGGATGGGGGTTCAACTCTGAAGTGTTGCCGCCTCTATTCGAGCTAAACGAGCAGAACTTCGTAGCCTACCCAAAATCTCCCCTTAAAATAGAGCCAACCTGCGAGGGGAAGCCAGGGTGATGATCCGCAATGAGCGACAACGAGCTGAGTTTATTGCAGCGGTGGAAGCTTTGCACCTGGAAGGCCCTTACTTCGTCGAGACCCGTCTTACCCGTCAGCGAGGGCATTTTTGGCGGGCGGTGAAGGATGTGGCCGCCGGCCAGCCCTGGTGGGAGATCCGCTACTTTCCTGCCTGCGAGTGCTACGCTTGGGCCTACCTGCCGGAAGGGATCGGCCCCCGCGAGTTTGCCTGGGGACACACGCCGCAGCAGGCTTTCCTCAACGCCCTTTGGCACCAGCCTGCTTCCTTTGCGGACAAAGGCTAGGGCAGGGGCCAGAAAAACCGTTTCAACTTACAGTAAAAAAAGATTAAAACTCCCACACGCAGGGGACATGAAACCGCAGGCCGTCGCCCGTATCCTGGATGCCAACCTCGACCGAGCTCGTGAGGGATTACGGGTGCTGGAGGAGTGGTTTCGCTTTGGCCTAGAAAACGGCGAGCTGGCTGGCGAATGCAAGGCCATGCGCCAGGCCCTAGCTCGTTGGCACAGCGACCCGCTGCGGTTGGCCCGCGACACCGCTGCCGACCCGGGCACCCAGATCTCCCATCCCCAGGAAGAGGAGCGGCGGGATCTTGGCCACGTGTTGCAGGCCAATTGCAGCCGCGTCCAGGAGGCGCTGCGGGTGGTGGAAGAATACGGCAAGCTGGCTGAATCCCACCACTGGTTGGCCCCAGGGCTGGCCAAGCTGGCCAAAGAGATGCGCTACCGCCTCTACGTTCTAGAAAGCGAGCTGCTGGAGGGATCCCTGCGCCGGCGGCTTTTGGCAGCTCGCCTCTACCTAGTCACTAGCCCAGTGCCCAACTGGCTGGAGGTGGTGGAGAAGGCGCTGCGGGGGGGGGTAACCTTGGTACAGTACCGCCGCAAGAACCTCCCCGATAGGGAGATGCTCTGGGATCTCAAACAGCTGCGGCAGCTGTGCGACCGCTATCAGGCGTTGATGATTGTTAACGACCGGGTGGACTTGGCTTTGGTCAGCCAGGCGGACGGCGTGCACCTAGGCCAGACAGATCTGCCGGTTGCCCAAGCCCGGCAGCTGCTGGGATCCCAGCGTCTTATTGGCCTCTCCACCACCAACGCTGAAGAGCTGGCCCAAGCCCTCAATAGTGGCGTGGACTATATCGGCGTCGGCCCTGTCTATGCCACTCCCACCAAAGCAGAAAAACCCCCTGCTGGTCTGGAGTACGTGCGCCTAGCCGCTGAGAAGGCCCATCTGCCCTGGTTTGCCATCGGCGGCATCGATCTCCACAACCTGGCCGAGGTGCGCCAGGCAGGCGCCAGCCGCGTAGCTGTGGTGCGGGCCCTGATGGAGGCGGCGGATCCCACCCAGACTGCCCGCGCCATGCTGGCGGAGCTG
>NZ_JANSIR010000090.1:1227-2064 GCF_047462155.1 Synechococcus sp. OH2 | reverse complement strand
CTCTATCCTGGTAAGGAGAACCCCACTGTTTTCTCATCGATGGCAGAAGCCGCAAAAGATCTCAAAGAGCTCCCCGATCGCAATCGGCAAGGCAGCGGGGATCCCGGCTTGAGCGGGATTGCCACCGAAGTGCAAGGGGAACTGATGCGGGAGCTGGATCTGATGATCCGGGCCCGCTACCCCCTGATCTACCTGGTTTCCCCCGAAGAGGAGCCGGCGGACGCCGTGCTCGTGCAAGTAGCCAAGAGAACCGATCCGCCGCGGCGGCTGCTGTTTTGGGATTTGGTGCGGGGCTGGCAGGATACTGGCGAAGACCGTGGCTCCATCATGGCCGCCCTAGGGCGGGTGTGGCGCTCGGCTCCCCAGGAAGACACCCTGTTTGTGCTGCGGGATCTGCACTTTGTGCTGCGCAACGCCAGCAGCGACAAAAATGCCCCCATCCTGCGGGAGCTGAAGAACCTCAGCCGCGAGCTCAAGCGCACCCGCAAGACGCTGATCCTGCTCAGCCACACTCTGGAAGTGCCCAGCGACTTAGCCGAGGAGATCACTGTTGTCGACATTCCCCTGCCCAACAGCGAGGAGATCAACCGCCTCATCCAGCTCTACGTGGCCCCGGAAAAACTCAAGCTCAGCCCTCTAGGTCGCGAGCAACTGGTCAAGGCCTGTCAGGGGCTGAGCCGCGAGCGCATCCGCCGCGTCTTGGCCCGCGCCTTGGCCGCTAAGCAGGAGGTGAACGAGGCCGATATTGACCTGGTGTTGGAGGAGAAAAAGCAGGCCATCCGCCAGACGGGCATCCTGGAGTTTTTCACCGCCCGCGAGACCCTGAAAAGCGTGGGC
>NZ_JANSIR010000090.1:0-1071 GCF_047462155.1 Synechococcus sp. OH2 | reverse complement strand
CCTGCCCAACCCCAAGGGGGTGCTGCTGGTGGGGATCCAGGGCACCGGCAAGTCTCTCTCGGCCAAGACCATCGCCAATGAGTGGCGTCTGCCCCTGCTGAGATTGGATGCCGGGCGCCTATTTGCCGGCATTGTTGGCGAATCGGAAAGCCGCGTGCGGCAGATGATCCAACTGGCGGAGGCCATGGCCCCCTGTGTGCTCTGGATTGACGAAATTGACAAGGCCTTTGGCAACATCACCAGCGGCGCCGACGGGGATTCGGGCACCAGCCGCCGGGTGTTTGGCAGCCTGATTACCTGGATGCAGGAGAAAACCAGCCCGGTCTTCATCGTGGCCACAGCCAATAACGTGCCTTTGCTGCCGCCGGAGCTGTTGCGCAAGGGCCGCTTTGACGAGATCTTCTTCCTCAACCTGCCCACCGAAGCCGAGCGCAAGGAGATCTTCCGGGTACACCTGCAGCGGTTGCGCCCCAGCCGCCTGCGGGAGTTTGACCTCGATGCCTTGGCAGCGGCTGCCCAGAACTTCAGTGGCGCTGAGATTGAGCAGGCCATTGTAGATGCTATGTACAACGCCTTTGGGGGCAGCGGCAGCGGCGCTCGGCGAGACTTTACCCAGGAAGACATCCTGCAGGCCATCCGCGAAACTGTGCCCCTGGCCTCCATTGCCCGCGACCAGATCGAAAGTCTCAAGTGCTGGGCTGCCCAAGCAGGCGCTAGAACTGCCTCCCAGGATGCCCAGGTGCTGCAGGAGATGAAGCAATGTTTTGCGGCTTCGTAGAGGGAATCCCCAAATCTTCTCGGCTCGAAGGAAGCAAGCGTTAACACTCCTGCCAACTCGCAGTCCACAAACCGACGCGTAAAGGCATTGTCAAACCGCCCCTCCCCCGTTCCTTGAGGCAAAGCCCCAAGGTTCTGCTTACTTTCTTCAGCAGGTTGGACCGGAACCCCCTCTTTCTCGCGTAAGACCCACGCAGAAGCTGGCCACCGGTCGGGTTTTTCACCGCCACTGGGCAACTCGTTTGCCTTCAACGTAAGGCGCGGGATTCCCCACCCGGGTGGGGAGGGATAGCG
>NZ_JANSIR010000089.1:0-5066 GCF_047462155.1 Synechococcus sp. OH2 | reverse complement strand
AACACGTCCCACCGCCGCCCACCCCTACACCCACGCCTACGCCGGTGGGACGTGTTATCAGCATCAGCCCCTCGGATGGCTCCACCAACGTTGCCATCACCACCTCGATTACCATTCGCTTCAGCGAGCCGGTGCGCGAGGCTCCCTTGACTCAAGCCCTGAGCATCACCTCGGTGGCGCCCCAAGCCGGAGCGGTACCGCCTCGGGATCTGGCCTTCAACTCCGACCGCACCCAAGTCACCGTCACCTTCCGCACACCCCTGAGCAACGACTCTGTCTATCGGGTCACCATTTCGCGGGCGGTGCCGGATCTGTTTGCTTCGGGCCGCAGCCTGGCCGAAGACTTTGTGGCCACCTTCACCACCGGCAACGTGGCGGCTACTGGCGGCCCGATTAGCCTGCTGCCGACGCAACTGGCGGCGGTGACGCCCAACGGGCAGGTATTCTCCAGCCCGAACGTGGTGCCGGTGGGGTATGGCATTCGCCGCAGTGGGGTAGCGGAGAACCTGCCGGTGGGGGTTTACACCGACTACCGTGCGGTGCTCTCCTTCTCGATTCCCGACAGCATTCCGGCCAACGCCGCGGTGCAATCTGCGCAGTTGACGCTGGTGCAGTTGCCCTCCAACGACTCGGCGCAGATTGGAGACTTTGGCGATACGGGGCGCGGCTTTTTCTTCCTGGATCCGACGCCGCACAACCTGCCGGCCAACAACGTGGTGTTCCAGGAAGTCACTCTGGGTGCGCCCAACAACGTGGTTTCCAGCGACTTTTTTGCGCCGGCTTCCACGCCCAGCTTCATTGCGTTGAGCATCAACGGCAACGTGTTGGGTGGGGATGTGTCGGCGGGGCCGCGGACGGCGGATGTGCAGCCGGGTGTGCAGCGGTCGGTGTCGGGCACGCGCTTCTACCAGGTGCGGCTGCAGTGCGCCAAGGAAGTGTGGAACAACCAGGCAGCTCCGGTCTTTTTGGTGACTACGGGAACGACGTCGGTGACGACGACGGGGATTGTGACGGCGACGCAGCGTTTCAACGTGACGGCGACGCAGACGTTTGTCGTTACGGGTGCGGCGAGTGCCACGGTATCCAACACCATCACCGGTGGGGTGACGACGCCGTTTACACAGAGCGTCGGGGCCACTGCCAGTGTCTCTGGCACGGCTACGGCAGGAAGGACAGTAGCAGATGGTAGAACTGAATCCTTTTCCTTCACTGTCAGTGGAACTGTTAGCTTCACTGCCGCTCAATTTATTACAGCGGGCCTTGGCTTTACCTCGGTAGCCAGCGCAACGGTGACCTTTGCGGCCACAGGCACGGTCGTTGGCTCTGAAACCCGCTCCGAAACGGTGACGGTCACCGGCTCGGTCACGGCCTCTGCCACCACTACGGTGACGCCCTTCACCCGCACTGCTCCCAATGCTGGCTTCGAAATCAGCCAGGGAGCCAACGGGGTCTGCCGCGCCGAGTTCGACCGCGAGCCGGCTACGGGCACGGGTGGTTCGCCCATCACCACTGCTCGTGGTCCGCGTCTGGATATCACTTTCTCCATCCCGCGCTAGCGGCGCCTCTAAATCTAGGCTGCCTCTGTAGTCCAGGAGCGGCCAAATACAGGAAGTGGGCAGGTCTTGAGAGCCTGCCCATTTTCCTAGGCCGCTAAATCTACAAATTCATCTGATAGAATCGTTGCAGTCAAGGCTTGGAGATATGAGAACCGAGATTCAAGAGCTCCTAGAGCGAGCATTTCGCCATCATCGCTCGGGTGAGCTGGATCAAGCTGAGAAATGCTACCTGGAGATCTTAAGCTTAGAGCCTAACCAGCCTGATGCCATTCAGTATTTGGGCATACTGGCCTATCAGCAGGAACAATACGTCAAATCTGTGGAATGGCTGGAAAGGTGTGTCAGCCTTGGTCAAAGGTCGGCATCGCTTTACACTAACTTAGGTGTGGCTTACGAGAAGCTAAACCGACCCGAAAGGGCAATAGAGTGCTATCAACAAGCCATCCAAATAGATCCAGAAAGCCTTAATGCAAACTTTAACTTAGGTCTGGCCCTTATCCAGCTTGAGCGCTGGGATGAAGCAGAGAAAGCTTTTCTGAAGGTTCTGGAGCTGGATCCGCAACAGTTTGAGGCAGCATACTTTCTCGGACAGGTACTACTAAAGTTAGGCCAGGTAAATAGTGCTATCGGCATCCTAAAGAAAGCAGTAAAGGATCAGCCAGACTACCTTGAAGCTCATCTTCAGTTAATTGATGCCTTTTCTCTATCTGGAGATAAGGAGCAAGCTATTCGACACGCAAAGCAAATAGAGCCCCTATTTTCGACTAGTGCCGACTTGCAAAACAAACTAGGTTTATTGCTAGTAGAACTGGGACGCTATGAAGACTCAATCACTGCTTTTCAGAAAGCTTTGATGATCGAGCCCTCTGCTGTCACTCACTTGAACCTGGGTAGAGTATACGGTGAGGTCGGCCAAGAAGATAAAGAGATGGAGCACTATAAGAAGGCTATAGAGATCAATCCGAACTATGCAAAGGCTTATAACAATCTAGGGGCAGCTCTGAGCCGAAAGATCCAACCCCAAGCTGCAACAGAGATAGCCGTTCAGGAGCTAAATCTAGAAAGCAAAAAAAATCTTGAGGATCGATACCAAGCTATTCAAGCTGCAAGAGATTGCTTTCAAGTCGCCATTTCTTTGGATCCAGGGTACGCCGAAGCTCACCACAATCTGGGTGTTCTTTACAGGACAGAAAAGCGGTTGCACCTAGCCAAGCATCATATATGTCTTGCTATTGAGCTAAATCCAGGGGAATCAGAGTATTGGCATAGCCTGGGATGCTACTACTTAGATCTTGCTATGGGTGAAAAGGCAGTTCGATGCCTTGAACAAGCAATTAACCTAGATCCAACATCTGCCCGAGCCTACAATAACTTGGGTCTTGCCTACCAGTTATTGGGGAAGAAAGAGGAAGCAGACTTTGCTTTTCATAGAGCTGCGGAGCTTTCCCCAGACTTTGCAGAAGTTTACTGCAACATCGGAGCTAGACTCTTTGAGCAGAAAAAGTACGATGATGCTTTAGAACATCTACAGGAGGCCATAAGGCTCAAGCCTGAATTAGCTGATGCATACTTCTACAAAGGCTTGACCCTGGCCAAGCTATCCCGAACTCAGGAGGCCATAGATAATTATCTACTGGCCATTGAAAGAAAGCCAAACTTCGCCGTGGCTTACCAAAATCTAGGCGGTGCTTATCTAGAGCAATGCAGATTACGTGAAGCACTGGCTAGCTATAGGAAAGCTCTCGAGATCGCTCCTGACTTTGCGGGTGCGATGTCAAATATCCTTATGGTCTCGCATTACTCAGAGAACTTTGATCCTCTAGAAACATTCTTGGAGCATCAACGGTGGGGTATTCGCTACCAAAGCCAATATCAAAGTTACTGGAAGCCCTACACAAACTTGCGAACCACTCAAAGGCCACTTAAGATCGGCTACCTGTCAGGTGATTTTCGATTGCATTCGGTACACTTTTTCATGAGTTCAATCTATGATAACCACAATCAAGAAAACTACCAGATTTATTGCTACTCAAATGTTGATCAACCTGACATGGTAACTGAGCAGCTCTCTGCATGGGCGACAGGATGGAGAGATATCAGTAAACTGAGCGACGAGAAAGTTGCAAGGCTAATCAGAGAAGATCAAATTGATATTCTGGTGGATCTAAGCGGGCACACTGGCGGTACAAGAGTACACGTAATGGCTCTCCGTCCTGCACCTGTACAAGTTACCTACCTCGGCTATCCTGACACCACCGGTATGACCGTCGTGGACTATAGAATAACGGACAGCTTCGCAGATCCCTATGACGTAACTGATGGCTTGAATACCGAGAAGCTGATAAGAATGCCCCATAGCTTTCTCTGCTATAAGCCTTCTCGGGAGGCACCTGAGGTCACGGATCCACCTGTGGTTAAGAATGGCTTTATCACCTTTGGGTGCTGCAACAACCCTTCCAAAATTACCCCCCGAGTAATTAAGTTGTGGGCAACGATACTAAAGGCGGTACCCAACTCAGTTTTACACTTAAAGAATCAGCGGTATAGAGATGAGAGCACCTGTAAGATCTTCCTGCAAAGAATTGGAAGCCACGGCATTTCGGAAGAGCGAGTTAAGCTTGAATATGGTAGACAGGGCTTTGCTGAGCACTACGCAGCCTATGGAGAGGTGGACATTGCCCTAGATCCGTTCCCCTACAACGGAACAACGACAACCTGTGAGACATTATGGATGGGAGTTCCGGTAATAACGCTGGAGGGCTCAGCACATGTCTCCAGAGTTGGTGTGTCAATCTTAAAAACAGTAGACTTGCCAGAGCTAATTGCACAGACAGAGGAAGATTATGTTCGTATTGCCTCAACGCTGTCCGAAGATATAGAGCTTCTGGTCTGGATGAGAAGGACTATGCGAGAGCGTCTCTGTTTGTCTCCCCTTCTTGACGGAAAGAGATTTACAGCTTTTTTAGAGAAGGCATATACCCAGATATGGGAACAGTACTGCCAAGATAGGAAAGGTAGAATTAGGTTCACAGATTTGCCATTTAAGTTTCGCAAGCATCCAAACTTGGCTAAACTTACTAAGATGGTTAGCTAGGAGCAACGGGTAAGCATGTTTAATCTACATATTGGTGGTAGAGAGCCACATCCTGACTGGAAAATACTTGACGTTTTGCCCTCGCCTGAAGTCGACTACGTCGCAAACGCAATTGACCTCAGCTTATTTGAAAGTGAAAGCGTAGATCAGATATACGCCTCACATGTTCTTGAGCACTTTGATTATCGAGAGGCAAAGGTAGCTTTGACAGAGTGGTATCGGGTACTGAAGAAAGGAGGAAGATTATATATCTCTGTGCCCAACCTAAAAGCGCTATCTAGAGTTCTTCTAAAGGACGATCTTTCCTATGATCAACTGGTGTGCATCATTAGTATGTTCTATGGTGGCCAGGTCGATCAGTATGACTTTCATAAATATGGATATACCATTGAGAATTTAACTCATTTACTCAAAAC
>NZ_JANSIR010000088.1:10026-15393 GCF_047462155.1 Synechococcus sp. OH2 | reverse complement strand
CGAAGATTGACAACACAACCTTAAAACATCCGTTAAGTTCTGTCAACTGGCTTTGGGAAATCTGAGAAGGGATCCCCCAGCCTCAGCGGTTGGAGCGGCGACTGCCGGTGGGGGAGAAGAGGGCTTCCAGGGCCTGGCTGAGGGTTGGCTCCATCACCACCCGGTCTTCGTAGGCGGCGATGACCCGGGTAAGCTGGGGCAGGCGGCCCTGTTCTGCCTCCAGGTAGAGGGGCTGGACGTAGAGAAGCGAGGTCTCGATGGGGATGACCAGCAGCGTGCCTAGGTTCACCCGCGACCCGTGTTCGTTCCAGAGGGCAATTTGCTCGGAAATGGCGGGATCCTGGTTGACCCGCGCCTCTACCTGTTCTGGCCCGTAGATGAGGCGCTGCCTGGAAAACTCATACACCAGCAGCTTGCCGTAGTTTTCCCCATCGCAGCGGGCAGCCATCCAAGCCACCATGTTCTGCTTGTTGAGGGGGGTAAAGGGGGAAAGCAAGACAAACTGGGGCTGGTTTTCCTCCGGCAAGGTGAGGACAAGGTACTGGGGCTGCATGGGGAGGCGCCGTTGCTTGCGGAACTGGTTGGGGATCTGCCACTGGTCTTCCCGGTTGTAGAAAACACGGGGATCCGTCATGTGGTAAGTGGCAAATTGCTGCACTTGCAGGCGGAAGAGATCCTGGGGATAGCGGATGTGCTGCCGCAGCGGCTCCGGCATGGCCTCTAGGGGCTGGAACAGGGTGGGGTAAATGCGGGCGTAGGCTTGGATGAGGGGATCCCGAGGATCAGCAATGTACCAGTCGATGCTGCCGTTGTAGGCGTCCAGCACCGCCTTGACGGAGTTGCGGATGTAGTTGAAGGGGAAGCCGGGCAGATGCTCCGAGTAGGGGTAGCGGCTGCTGGTGGTGTAGGCATCGAAAAACCAGTAGAGTTTGCCCCCTTGAATCACCAGGTAGGGATCCCGGTCGTAGAGCAAAAAGGGCATCACCTGGCGCACCCGTTCCCGGATCTGGCGGCGATAGAGAAAGCGGGTGGTAGAGGAAAGCTCGCGGCTGAGAAGAATGCGCAGATCCCGGAAGTGCCAGGCGTAGAGAAAGCGCTGCCAGAGGTGGGGGATGGGCACGCCGCCCGTGCCGCGGTAGCTGCTGTAGACATAGCGATCGGCAGCGGGATAGTCCAGCTCCCTTGCCTCGGCTCCCACAAACACGTCGGTAGTGGTCAGCTCGCCGTAGTAGAGAGCCGGCTGTTCCACCCGCAGCACCTGCGCCACCTCCGGGTAGCGGGGAGAAACCCGCGGTGGGATATCCGAGAGAAAAAAGTCCGGCAGTCCCTCTGGGGTAACCACGTTCACCGGGCTGAGGGTGAGGCCATAGCCGTGGGTGTAGAAAAACCGCTGGTTAACCCAAGTTTGGGCCGTAGGCGGCACCTGGGCAAAGTCCAATTCCCGCGCAGCGTGCATCACTTGGCGCAGTTCTCCGCCAATGCGGTAGCGATCCACATCCACATCGGGAAACTGGTAATAGGGACGGATCTCCTGCAGTTGGCGATAGGTAACCAAGAGAGGCTCCGTATCCCAAAGGCGCACGTTGCGCAGGGTGGATTGATTTTGCTGCAGGATCTCCCAGGTAAGAGATCCCTCCTCCAGAAAGGGTTTCACCTCCACCTCGGTCAGGCCAAAGCCAGCGCGGGTAAAGCGGATGTTGTGCTCGATGTAGGGGCGCTCCAGCTCCAGCTCGTTGGGGGTGACCAAAAGGGTTTGCACCAGTTGCGGGTAAAGCCGGGTAGTCAGCAGCCCAAACCCCAGGTAGGCCCCCCAAAGCAAAGCCGGTGCCAGCAGGGAACTGGCCCAAGCAGGGCACCAGGATTTGAAAAAGGGAAGGCGGAGGCGGATCCCTTGGCGGGCCAAAACCCAGAAGCCAATGGCCGTCAGGAAAGCCACCCCGCTCATTAGAGTGGTGGCTGGCAGGGTGGCGTGGACATCGGTAAAACCGGCGCCAAAGACAACGCCACGGGTGGAGTAGAGCAGCTCATAGCGATCCAGCCAGTGGCCCCAGGCGCGAATTAAAAACAGGGATCCCGCCAGGATCAGCAAGTGCCGCTGGGCAAACAGGGAAAGGGCCAGGGTCAGCCGCTGCTCCGATAGCCCTAGCTCCACCAGGTAGATGAGCGCTGTCGTGATCAGAGTGAGCAGCACCAAGTTGAAACACCAGTGCTGCAGCGTCTCCCAAAAGGGCAGGCCGAAAAGAAAAAAGCCCAGATCGCGGCCAAAGATGGGGTCGGACTCCCCGACAGGCACTTGGTGGAGCCAGAGCAGCAGCGTAAACCACTGATTGGAAAGAGCCCAGGCAAAGCATCCACTCAACCCCAGCGCGATCGCCCAGGCCCCTGTCAGGGTCGCTCCCCGCCAGCAGGCGCGCAGGTTGGATCCCACCACCGCCAGGGCAAAACCAAAGGCGCCCAGGCCCAGCCCCCAGCGGGCAAATACCCGCGTCCACAGCACCGGCAAGGCGTTCAGCTCGGCAAACCAGGCCAGATCTACATAGAAGGCCGCCAAGCCGCTGATGGCCAGGATCCCTAGTCCAATCCAAAGCAATAGGAGTAGCCCTCGCCGCAACTGCTGCATGGCCTCACAGTCCTTGGCCCGGAGCTGCCCTTGATCCTAGCCCCTGCACCGCCTGCAGCAAGCCCGCTGGACCCCCGTCCACCCGCACCACCGGGATCCCGACTTGGGCCTGCAACTCTTGCCAGCTCAGATCGTCTAGAAAGCGCTCCCCATCCTTAAGAGCAATCTGGGGCAAAAGTAGCCCATCGTAGCTTGCCAAGTTTTCAACGGATTTCAGAGCGCCCAGAATGTCTTGTCCTGTCAACAACCCGGTTACCGTCAGGGTTTGTCCCCAAAATTGGCTGGCAATGGGCAACAGGTCCAACTGCAGCCCCCGAATGCCGTTCATCCGCTTGACCACGGGCTGGAAGGCCTGTTCCACGGCGTTGCCCACCACCCAGAGGACTTTGAGGGGAGCAGGGATCCCAGCCGGCAGCTGCACCTGCTCGAACTCGCTCAAGAACAAGCGCAGGGATCCCACCCCATTCCCCAGTTGGGGGTAATCTTCGTAGTGCTCTGCCGGCGGCAATTCCCGACCCGCCAGCAGATACCACTCATCGGCCAGCCAGGCAAAGGTGGATCCCAGTTCTTGCCGAAACTGCGCCTGCAGCGCTTCCACCTGATCAATCACCTCCGCCGCTTTGGCAGCATCCACCGGGATTAGCTCATCATTGGGGGGACGAAAGCGGGTTAGCCCCACCGGCACCACCGCCACCGAGAGGACGGTTGGGATCCCTTCAACAGGTTGGCCAAAGGCGGCCAAGTCCAGAAGGGTGCGAGTTAGCTGCTCCCCATCGTTCCAAGCTGGGCAAACCACCACTTGGGCATGCAGTTGCAGGCGGTGTTGGCGAAACCAGGCCAACTGGTCCAGGATCAAGCCGGCACGCGGGTTTTTGAGCAGGCGGCTGCGCAACTGGGGGTCGGTGGCATGGACCGACACATAGAGGGGAGAAAGGCGCAGGCGGGCAATGCGATCCCACTCGGCAGCAGTCAGGTTGGTGAGGGTGAGGTAGCTGCCGTAGAGAAAGCTGAGGCGGTAGTCGTCGTCTTTGAGGTGCAAGCTTGCCCGCATCTCAGGGGGCTGTTGGTCGATAAAGCAAAAGGGGCAGGCGTTGTTGCATTGGATGAGACCATCGAACAAAGCCGTCTCAAACTCCAGCCCCAGATCCTCGTCCACGTCTTTTTCCAGCTCAACCGTGCGCGGGATCCCTTGGCTGTCTAGGATCTCCAGGCAGAGATATTCCTCAGCAATGAGGAAACGGTAGTCGATGAGGTCGCGGGGTTTCTCGCCACTGATGCTCACCAGCGCCTCCCCCGGCTGAATGCCCACCTTTGCCGCCAGGGATCCAGGTAGGACGGCGCTGATGCGGGCAGGCTTGAGGCTAGCACGGGACATGGCGCGCCCAGAGTACAAACCTACTCCAGACAGCGGCGAATTGCTGCTTCCAGCTCCGACTGGCTGAGGTCGGTAACCACAAACACCTCTTGCACGCTGCTGCCCTTGCGGGCCACCAACTTGTATCCACCCCGAATAGGCACGGAAACCCGCAACTGTAACTGAGGGATCCGCCCCCGACTGCAGGACAGGGCGCCCGGGGTTACAGTTTTAATGCCCGGCTGTCGAGTCAGGCGCTCCAGGACAGGGATCAGCCCAGAAATGTGGGTGGAGTGGTTCCAAACCAGACGACCAGCAGGCTCAGACATAGCGGCAACGCAACAGCGAGAGAGGCTGGATCTCCATGCTAAGCTCTTGCCCTTGCAACTGAGAATAAGCCTTGGCGAACTCTCCAAGTGCAGGCATTTTCAGAGGGTTTTCTCTGTGCTAGTTTAGCGGCAGCAAACGCGGGAAGCTCCTGACTTATGGTTTCCGAGCAAGTCATCCTAGAGATTCCCGAAGCTATCCTGAAAGGCCTGCAGAATGGAACCTACGAGCGCGTAGGCGGCGTGGTGCGAGAAGTGGCCTCTAAGCGGGTGGTGGCCTAGCTGAGAGAAACTGGTGGCCTGACACTCGCAAATAGCATTGGCAACTGGATCCCGGGAGTGGATATCATCAACGGGATCTTTGCCAACATTCAGTTGAGGCAGATCAACCTAAGACTAATCGACATTGGCAATAAACTAAACACTGTCTTAGGCTTAACCCAATTTAATATCCGCGGCGTGGCGGCAGTGGGATATGCTTTAGGGGCTGCCGATGCACAAAAGCCAAACTTGCCATGGCCATAGATAGCCCTCTACCTTTGGTTCTTGTGGTACGCTACACCTCGCCTCAGACTTGGCTGCCGGTCGTGGCCCACGACGACGTGGAGCGAGCTGCGCAGGCGCTGCGACACCTGCAAGCGCGCCGGCCCGGGCAGCAGTATGGTCTAGAGAACTCCTACGGGCAGCAGTATGGTCTAGAGAACTCCTATATTCTATTTGAGCGCCGCACCGAAGCCTTGATTTGCTTGGCTTATCTGCTGCGCCAGCTGGGGCGGCAATACGACCCTGATGAAACGGATCTGGACCTGAAAGTTACCGTTTACGGCTTTGCCCGCAGTGATCCGCCGCCACCGCAGCTGTGGGGTTGGGAGGAGCCCTGCCTGTTCTTTGACCGCGAGCACCCGGAGCTGTGGCTCGAGCCCCAGTCGAGAATACGGCTGAAGGGCTGGATGGTGCGGTGTCAGTTCCACGTCCACTGCGGCCAGACGCTGCAACAGTTGTGGGACTTTAGCGGCCTGGCTTACTCGCCGGCTCATGAGCAGCTCAAGTTCTGGGAGCGGATGTTG
>NZ_JANSIR010000088.1:6763-10016 GCF_047462155.1 Synechococcus sp. OH2 | reverse complement strand
TGAAGCAACTGGGGCAGAGGAAGAGACAAAAGCTCTGCTGTCAAGCGGATGGGGAAACCCCACCCGCCTGCGCGGTGGGGTAGTTCATCTAGCAACAGGATCAATGGGGGTAGAATCCGCCGTCCAAACCAAATAGAACTTCAGGTTCTCCTTTAGCTTTTCAGCGTCCGCTCTTTCCTTTATCGCTGTCAGGGAGAGCCGCACTCGCAACAGTCCTCTGGGCATGGTCGGCTCTTCTTCCTGAGCCGTAGCTATCTATTCCCAATTGCTTGCTGGTTTGGACAGGGAGGGATCCTAGTCCAACCTCCGCCGCCGTAGCTGCTGCAAGGCCGAGAGAGGTTTCTCTTCTTCTGGCTGCTTTTCTAGAGTTGCTTCTGGCGGGGCAACTTTTTGGTTTTTCTCGACTTCAAGCGCAAATTTGTCCCCCTCCGAATCGATAGTTAGGGGGGGGGCGGGGTTGTTAGTCTGTTGGCCAGGCAGAGGAACCGACTCCAAGGGGGCCAGCAGGGACTGGATGTGGCTATAGGTTTCGGGGTTGCTGCGGGCGGCGTGGGCCAGGAGAGTGAGCTGCTCTTTGGCTTGCACGAGGTTCCCCAATTTGAGATCCACCAAAGCCAGTTGGTAGCGGGCCTTGAAACTTGTGGGATCCACCTCCACTGAGCGTTGGAAGGCGGCTCGCGCCTCTGGGAGGTTGCCCTGACGGGCGTAGATCAGGCCAAGGTTAAAAGGTACGTCGGGATCCCGCTCGCTGGGAAGAACCCTGGTTTTGTCTTCCAGCTCAAGGGCGGCCCGGTAGGCATTGATGGCTAGGGTGTGAAAGCCCATCTGCAGGTAGCGGGCTGCATCTGCCTTGAGTTGGGCCACTGTCGGCTCCCCGGTGAGCAGATTCATAGGCGGCTGGGCAGAGGCGGGCAGTCCCAGCACCAAGCTCAGCAGGCATCCCACGGCGGCAGTCTGTCCACTGCTTTTATTCATCACCACGATCAGTTTCCTCCAACCACGTCAACACCACTTCGTTCCATCCTTCAGGGCCGGGGAGCCGGGCCAGTTGCCACTGGGTCTGAACCTCTGGCCCACCGAGGTGAACGGCCTCCTTCCAGAGGCTATCCGCAATTGGGCTGGGAAGCACGACTTTCCGCTCCGCCCAGCGCAAAAACGCCAGATCGGGCAGGGAACAGCCAATGCCCAGAGCCCTGACCGGGCCCAAGTGTCTCTGGTAGCAGTCTAGAAGCAACCGCACCGCCTCTTCTCCAGGCCAGAAACTGGCTGCTGGGGTTGAATGCATCCACTTCCAGCCAGTGAGATACCAGTGCGAAGGGCTGGGAAGGTGGAGCTGACGCAGCCGCAACTGGTGCTGGCTGAGGGTGGCCTCTTGCTGGGCGAAGGCCGCTTTTAGGGTGGCTGGATCCCCGGAATAGCTGAAAATCTCGCTATATTCCCGCTGTTGCACCCGTTCTGCCTCCTCCAAAGGGATCCCAGTGGCGGCAGCGAGCTCCGAGGCTGTCCAATCCCCAAACCCAATGAGATCCAAGTGGCAATCTTGACGCACCTGTTGCAAAATGTGGCGCAAGCAGGAGTAGGGCAATCCCAGGGCACACACGTAGTAGGGAGAGCAGTGTTGCCAGCGCTCGTCCAAAATCCCTGCGGGAAAGTAATGTTCGGGGACGTAAATGGCGGAACCGTCCTCGCAGATGAAGGGATGCTCCAGGCGCAGTTGCTGACACAGATGTTCCAGTTGGGCGCGGGTACGTAGGCTGTAGAGCACCAAGGGAATGGAGCGGCGCTCCAGAGCCGCTAAAGCTTGTCGGGCAGAGCCGTAGCTGTTGGACTGGGGATCTAGGAGGCTGCCATCCAAACTGGTGAGGACAAGTCGCATAGGTCCAGGAAAGGAAAAGGCGCTGGCACCAGTCAATTAGCCAGATCAAACAGCCTCTGGCCCGAGGAGCGCAAGCCGGATCCCTGAGGCAGGCCTTGGGGCTCAAGCGGCCAGCATTCCCATCATCCAACAGCCTTGACAGAAGTGAAGCACCCGGAGCGGTACTGAGGCAATTGATGCCAAATGTTACGCTCTGCTGCCATGCCCAGCCGATCCTAGCGACAGAGCAAGCCTCTTGGCTCGCGATTCCTTTGAGGGATCAGGTGCCGAAAGCGCGATCCCCAGCATCTCCCAACCCAGGCAGGATAAACCCTCGGTCGTTTAGACGCTCGTCAATCATGGCGCAGAAAATTTGCACCATCGGGTAATGGGATCCCAGCCGCTGCAACCCCGGCGGAGCGGCCAAGACACTCACAATTCTCACTAAGCTGGGATCCGCTCCTCGTTTTTTCAGCTCATCCAAGACCCAGAGCAAGGTGCCGCCAGTAGCCAACATCGGCTCAGGGATGAGAATGCGCATCTGCTCCGGGATCCGCTCTGGCAGGCGATTGAGGTAACAACTCACCTGCAGCGTCTCCTCGTCCCGCACCAGGCCCACATGAAAAACCCGTGCCTGGGGCAAGAGAGCCTGACAGCCTTCCAGCATGGCCAGGCCAGCCCGCAAAATGGGCACTATGGCCAGCGGCGTGTTGGGGGCGATAACTTCTGCTGCAGCAGGTTCCAGAGGAGTTTGCACCTGCACCGCCTGAGTTGGGATCCACTCCCGCATCGCCTCGTAGGTTAGCCAGCGGCCCAGCTCCGACAGAGCACTGCGAAACAAAGGCGTGGGGGTTTCCACATCGCGAGCCACGGCTAACCAGTGCTTAATGAGCGGGTGAGAGGGGACATAGACCCGAAGCTGCTGACTTGCCACAGAAAGATGCCTCAATCTGGGCGGTAGCATAGCGGTTTGCCTGAGCAGAAAGCAAGCACCTCCCTCAAGGCAATAACCAGCCTGGAGGTCCGTGGTTGGCTTGCCAACTGCAGGGCTACAGAAAGCCCGCTCCGTACCGCTTAGCAGTCGGAGCCGGGTAGTTTACGATGGGTTGCCATGCTTCGCCGTTACAGCATAGGACAAAGCTGGAGCTGGGTCTGCGGATCCGGTAGATCTGGATCACGAGATTTTTTTTGAGGATCGCCCATGTCTGCCGTCCGGTTTCAGCCGTTGCGGGTGGCCTTCACCTGTGCGGATCCCAGCCAAGCGCAAATGCCTGTTGCCGAGTTGTTGGCGGCTCTGCCGGCCTCGCCGCTTCTGACGTACACTGACCCGGAAGCAGCGGACTTGCGGGTAGAGATGCTGCCCGATGCCATCTACCACTTCTACCGACGGGAGGAAGA
>NZ_JANSIR010000088.1:399-6630 GCF_047462155.1 Synechococcus sp. OH2 | reverse complement strand
CGGTAAAAAAGCCGCAGGCTCTACCTCGCAAGCTGGTGCGGCTGCTGGAACATGTGGCCGCCTTCGACAACCTCCTCAACCTGCAACCTGCCAGCGATGCTTTGAGCAGTGTTCTGGAAGTAGAGTTTCTGCAACTGGAAACGCCGGCCAGTGGCTCTACCCCTGCCGAAGTCAGCCCCCTGCCGCGGGATCCCCAGGGACAGGTGCAAATTCAAGCAGGCCGCAACCTCGCCATCGCCCTGCGCAACAGGGCTCTCACTCCAGTGCACGTCTATGTAACAGTCTTTGACGAACGGCAGTGCAGCGTCGGTTTAGTTTATCCCTACCAGCCGGACTTTCCTGCCCGCCTGCGCCCTAGTGAAAGTGTGCTAGTCGGCTCTGGCCCTCGCTACCTGCTGCAGATGCAACTGCCCGAAGACGCGGAGACAACGGTGGATCGCTTCAAAATCTGGGTCAGCAGTACTGGCATGCAGCCGGGCATCATGGCAATGCCCCCGCTGGGACAAAGACTGGAGCCCCCCTCCGAGGATCCCTACGGATCGGGATCCCGGCTGGATCGGGAAGTTCGGCTGGCCATTTTGGGTAAGGCAGGCAGCACGCCCATGCCGGCTTTTGCCGAGGATCCCTGGTGGTGTATGGAGCAGGCTGTCAAAGTGGTAGCTTAGACTGAGTCTACCTCCTCACAATTCTGTACAGCAGAGACTCAACCTCCTCGACACTAATTGCTGAAAGATTATAGGAGGAGGAGATCCTACTTCTCGTCTCCTGATCAGCATCTGCCAAGACCAGAAAGACTTGATCTGGGCCGAGACCCATTTCGGAGGCGAGCCAAGAGTACTTCTCTATACAGTCCCTGTAGCTGCCGGTCTTCGACTCTATCCAGTAGAATCGGTTGTTAATGTGGAAGAAGAGATCGATCTCAAAGTCGCTACCGTTGGGCAAAGTAACTTCCGCATTTGCGATGTAGGAAAAATCGATCTTCTGTCCCTGCTCTCTAGCAAACTTGATCAGTTGCTGTTTGACATATCTCTCCAGCCAATCTCCAGATAGGAACTTGATTGCCTCTGAAGACTTGCTTAGTTTTACCATCAGGGTTTTGGAGCTTTTTGAGTAGTTATGTTCCTTTAAGAAATTAACCTTACGTAGAGTGGAAGCAAGTTGGCAGCTATAATTTATCACTTCTGGGGGGTTGCCTTTTAAGCAAAGAGTCAAGCTCTTTTCTTCTCCAATGCCAGATTTAATTTCTTTGTAAAGCTTCTCAATCATCGAGTACCTCTGACCCATAAGGTTTGATATCCAGTTCAGCTTGTTATCGAGTTCCCCTTCTGCTGCTTTTTTACTAGATGGAAGCAGGTTCTTCATCCTTATGTTCTTAGACCACAGAAATACCCCTATCTTCACCTGTTCACGGCTAATCGTCTCTGGCGGCAAACTCTTGAGTCCTGCGTCAGCAGTTTGCTTGTTAGTTTCCTTCCTCTTTTGAAGGCTAGAACTCGAGTTTAGATTCTGGGAAATGTTTTCTATACTTTCCGATAGCCTGCCCAGGATATTCTGCTGATTACTTATATTCTTAACTAGCTGACTTGTATAGTCAGCTAAACGCTGAAGGAAGTTTTGGTAACTTTCGGACAGACTTTCTGAGATATGAAGTTTGAAGCCCTCAAGGTCAGCTTGTAACTTTCTTAGAATCTCATCCAGTAACTGGCTATTAGCTCTTTGAGTGAACTGGTCAAGTTGCAAAGCTATTGCCCTCTCAGTTTCTTTCCTCCATCTCTCAAACCTCGATTCGTAGCGGTTCACTTCAGATCGCCTACAGGTATAAACGCCCAGGGAGAAACCAATAGCCAATCCAATTAGAAGACCTAAAAGCAGAGTCATTTCCCTTTGATCCTATTTTCTTTAACTTAACTCAGGAGTTGCGAGCAGCTGGGAAGATTTTAAAGCATTGCTACCTCCTGCCTACTCTTGAGCCAAAAGGGATCCCAGCCAGCCCTGCTGGAGCGCTTTCTGGGTGGGAGTGAGTTCAGGCAAAGCTTCGAGAGTGTAAACATCCGGGCGGGGTGGATCCAGGGGGATCCAGAAGTGTTTCAACTGATCGCCTTGGAAGACGCTTAGGCAGATCACCTGGTGGGGCTGGTAGGCTGCCAGGCGCTCCGGCAAGGTGGTGGCGCTCACCCGAAAGCCGTCTAGGGCTACGAGCTCGTCGCCAGCCCAGATGCCTGCTTTTTGGGCGGGGGATCCCATCTCGACGGCGCTGATGCGGTTGCCTTCCCCATTGAAGTGGAGACCCAGGTAAGGGCTAGGGTTGGGGCGGCTGAAGTGGGCTTTAAGGGTGAGGCCAAAAGGGTGGAGGTAAGCGTTGTAGTCCAGCTCTTCCGTACCTTCCACGTAGGCAGAGAAAAAGTGGCCAAGATCGGTGCCGGCTGCCCGCTCAAAGGCCTCCCGCAGGTCTTGGTGGGTGTAGCCTTTCTCAAACCGGCCAAAGCGCTGCCACAAATCCCGCATGGCTGTGTCCAGGGATCCCTGGCCCCCCGAAAGGTGGCGAATGTGCAGATCCAGCAGCCAGCAGACCAAAGCGCCCTTGAGGTAATAAGAAACCTGGCTGTTGAGGCTATTTTCGTGGGGACGGTAGAGCTTGATCCAAGCGTCGAAACTGGATTCCTGCAGCGATTGCACGGCCCGACCCGGAGTGCGCTGCAGCCGGCCAATTTGCTCGGCCAGGATCTGCAAAAAATCTTTGGCGCTGAGGATCCCTGCCCGCAGCAAGATGACATTTTCGTAGTAGCTGGTCGCCCCCTCGCAAAACCAGAGGCAGTCCACGTAATTTTCTTGGTTGTAGTCAATTTTCTCCAAAGCCAGAGGGCGCAGCCGCTTGACGTTCCAAGCATGGAAAAGCTCGTGGGCCAGCAGCGCCAAAAAGCGGCGATAGGACTGGGGCTGATGCAGCTCCAGCCCAGAATAATTAAGGGTGGTGCTGTACTTGTGCTCTAGGCCGCCAAATCCCCCTGGCGACAAATGCACAATAAACCAGTAGCGGTCGTAGGGCAGCCCGCCAAAAAACGCCGCAGTAGCCCGGACAATTTTCTCGGCATCGGCCACCGCTTGCTCCAAATCCAGGGTGCCTGCTCCCCAGACCACGAAGTAATGCGGGATCCCTTCCACTGCAAACGACCGCAACTGGTGCAGGCCCACCTCCACCGGACTATCCACCAGCTCGTCGTAGTCTGCCGCCACAAAAGACTGGCCGGAAGCAGGATCCTCAGAAGAAGAAATCAAAGGTCGCAAACTGGTGGCGATGCGCCAATCTGGCTTGGGAGGGATCACCGTCAAGGTGTAGGGTTCCCGCTCGCGACCGGGCACATAGAAAAAGAGCGCCGCCCCGTTGAAGTAGGCGTGGGTGAGATCCAAATGGTTGGTGCGCACCGTCAGCTCATAGGCATAGACCCGATAGCGAACCTTCACAGCCGAACAGCGGGGCGGCTCGATCTCCCAAGTGTTCTTATCTACCTTCCGCCAGGCCAAAGGGATCCCTTGCTCCGTTGCCGCCTGAAACTCTTGCACATGGCGGGCATATTCCCGTACCAGGTAGGATCCCGGCGTCCACACCGGCAGCCGCAGTTGCAGAGGCGCTTCTGGATCCACCTCTTGGATCTGTAGTTCCACCTCCAGCAGATGATTGGCCGGCTCCGGCATCCGTACTGTGAAGTGCTGACGGCTCGGTTGAGAAGGTGTGGCCACAGCCGCCTCCGGGATCCCCATAAAACCCCTCCAATCGATTACGGCCCCCGCCCCTGGTCCTGGATTCGCTGCTGGACAAGAGACGAGACTTTAAAAATGTAGCTCCTGCTACAAAGGTATCCGGGCAGAACCTTTTAGCTTAGGATAATCTTGCCCCTGGGGTAATTTTCCAGTCAACGGGAATACGGTGCGCCCCAAATCCTCCGATCTGATTTATAGGTTGATCTTAGGTATAAACTGGCTTTAAAAGGTTGACGAATATGGTGGTGGCCATCGCGGAAAAATCTCTGATTGCAGCCTTCAAACAGTTAGGAGGGCCTCACCATCCTCCGGTTATCGAAACGTTTGAACGCGGTAAGACCATCTTCTTCCCTGGAGATCCGGCGGAGCGCGTTTACTTTTTGGTGAAAGGAGCTGTCAAGCTCTCGCGGGTCTACGAAATGGGGGAAGAAATTACCGTTGCTCTCCTGCGGGAAAACAGCATTTTTGGGGTGCTCTCCTTCATCACGGGGCAGCGCTCCGACCGCTTCTATCACGCGGTGGCCTTTACCCGCGTCGAGCTACTCTCTCTGCCCATCGAACAGGTGGAAAAATCGCTGCGGGAGAACGCTGAGCTGGCCATGCTGCTGCTCAAGAGCTTGGCTTCTCGCATCCTGCAGACAGAGATGATGATTGAAACACTGGCTCACCGCGACATGGGATCCCGCCTGGTCAGCTTTCTACTGATCCTCTGCCGCGACTTCGGGGTGCCCGGCCCCAATGGAGTCACCATCGATCTCAAGCTCTCTCACCAGGCCATTGCGGAAGCGATTGGCTCAACCCGTGTCACCATCACGCGTCTGTTGGGGGAGCTGCGCAAGAAGAACTACATTTCCATCCACAAGAAAAAGATCACCGTCCACGACCCGATGCAGCTTGGCCATCGCTTTGCCTAAGGGAAGAAGCTGGCCCGCGGACGTTTCCAAGAATTTCCAATAAAGAGTAATGGCAGTGCCACCGTTCGTCGGGACAATCCCTCCCTCTGGGAGAGGGGTAGCCGCGCAAGCAAGGGAACCCCCACTCAACCGCCGGCGGCTGAGGGCGATCCTTGGGGAGAGGCTTGCTGCTGGGCCAGAGCAGCCAAGATCTTTTCTCCCATCTCGCGGCAGCCTACGAGGGTCATCCCCTCCGAGTAGATGTCGGCAGTGCGGTAGCCCTGGGCCAAAACTGCCTCGACAGCCTGCTCGATGCGGTCGGCAGCTTGGGGCTGATCCAAAGAGTAGCGTAGCAGCATTGCCCCAGAGAGCACCTGGGCAAGAGGGTTGGCCTTGTCTTGTCCGGCAATATCGGGGGCTGACCCGTGTACTGGTTCGTATACCCCAGGGCCAGAGGATCCCAAAGAGGCAGAGGGCAACATGCCGATGGATCCAGTCAGCATCGCTGCCTCATCGGAAAGAATATCCCCGAAGAGGTTCTCCGTGAGAATGACGTCAAACTGCTTCGGCCAGCGCACCAACTGCATGGCAGCGTTATCGACGTACAGGTGGGAAAGCTCCACGTCGGGGTACTCAGCCGCAATGGCGGTAACCCGCTCCCGCCACAGTTGCGACACTTCCAGGACATTGGCCTTATCCACTGAGCAGAGCTTGCGCCGTCGCTTGCGAGCCAGTTCAAAGGCCACGCGGGCAATGCGATCCACCTCGGCCTCGCTGTAGGCCATGGTGTTTACACCCCGCCGGGATCCCGTGGCATCTGTGAAGATCCCTTTGGGTTGGCCGAAGTAGATGCCGCCGGTGAGCTCGCGCACCACCACCAGGTCGATCCCGGCAATCACCTCTGGCTTGAGGGAAGAGGCCTCCACCAGTTGCGGAAAGATCTTCACCGGGCGCAAGTTGGCAAATAATTCCAAGCCAGCCCGCAAGCCCAACAAAGCCTGCTCAGGACGCTTCTCCCGCGGCAGGGTGTCGTACTTAAAGTCGCCAACCGCCGCCAAGTAAACAGCATCGCTCTCCTGGGCCATTTTCAAGGTCTCTGGGGGCAAGGGATCCCCAGTGGCTTCGTAGGCTGCTCCACCAATTAGGCCCTCCTGCCACTGGAGGGAAAACCCCATCTGAGCGGCCACTGCATCCAAAACCGCCCGCCCCACCTGCATGATTTCAGGGCCGATGCCATCTCCGGCCAGGGCAGTAATCCGATAGGTTCGAGCAGCAGAGGAAGGAACGCTCATGGGCGGTCACGGTAAGAGAAGTGCGTAGCGATATTACCATCCCTTTGCCCACAGGTTTGCCGAAAAGTCCCCCAGGAAAGTTCTCCGAATCTCAACGTAAGGCGCGGGATTCCCCACCCGGGTGGGGAGGGATAGTGCCTCCTGACTGATTTTCGATATATCGCTTCACAACTTCTAGGGGTGCACTGCCGCATGAGACAATGCACTTAGGATCATACCAAAGCTTAGCCTTTCCCCAGTGTGCTTTATTGAGCTGTTCCGCAAACTGTTGCCTTAGTATGCGACTC
>NZ_JANSIR010000088.1:0-167 GCF_047462155.1 Synechococcus sp. OH2 | reverse complement strand
AGACTTTGCGTCGGTATTTTGTTACAAACACTACGTGCAGGTGAATCCCAAAGACTGCGTGAGCGCTGCTTCGTAGTTCAACCATAAAACTCGCCAATCTTTATGCTATAGTTATTGTGGCTTCGACTGAGCTATAAAGGTGACAGAAACTGCACTGGTAGTCAGGC
>NZ_JANSIR010000087.1:8571-10443 GCF_047462155.1 Synechococcus sp. OH2 | reverse complement strand
CAATACGGTGGCCTTGGCCGAGTTGCTGGGAACTGCCCCCCTTTTGGCTACCCAACTGAGCTTTGCCCAGAGCCGCTACGCCCCCTTACAGGCTTACGAGCGAGGCTATGTCAAGGAGGGGGTAGGGGCGGGTGGGCTGGCCATTGCCAGCAGCCTATATGCCGGCTGGGGCCAGGCAGAGCTGTTGGCCGCCGTTGAGCGCAGCTACGAGCAACTTGTGCTTCAGGCCGGCTCCAGGGGGGCCATCGTCAGGCCCTCCCGCAGCAACTGTTGATGGTAGAGCTCCGCTTGCTCTTGCGGGCCGACCCAGACGACCGCTTGCCCTTCGGCATCCACCTGCACGGTTAGTTGTCGCGCCAAGGGCAGGGTCATGCCGGGGATGTACTTGAGCAGGCATTCGGTAACGTGCTGAAAGGTGTTGAAATCGTCATCCAAGACGATCACCTTGAAGTGGGGGTAGGGCTGACGAACCCGGGTTCTCGACGGAGACGACTGCTGAGCCAGTCGAGTGGGAGCTTCCGTGGTCATAGCAGCAGAACTCAAGACAACATCCCGTAACTTTAATGCCTCAGATTTGATTCAGCTTTCTCAACAGCCAAAAATAGGCCGCTGTTGATTCTGAGTCTATTCTAGTTCCTAGTCTAGTTAACTTCAGTGGACGCATGGGGTCTGCAGGCAGCCCATGTTTGCCCTCGGATTCCTTGCCGGTGCAAGAGATGGGAAAGAGGTGCGGATTCCCGACCCACTCTCACAACATCAGCTCTTCCCGCAGGGAGCGGCGGGGCTTTTTGCCGCCGAAGTGGCGCTCAAAGTAGAGGGCGGTGGCTTGCGACAGGATCCCGGCTTCGACAAGCGCCTGACACAGGGATCCCCCCGGCGGCAGGTGCTTCTGAATCTGTTCGATTTGGACGGCGCTGACCAGCCCCGAAGCCTTAAGGTAGTCGGCTACATGCCGTCCACCTGCTAGGTACACAGAGTAGCCGTCTTCGCTGAAAAACTTGACCGTCTCTGGCTTGAGGCCGCTGTGGTGGGTCAGCACATCCGTGAAGGTGCCGCCCTCTGTTTCCCAGGCATGGATGACGGCTTCGATGCCAGCATTGTCGAGGAGGCCGGCTGCCCGCAATTGGGTCAAGATCCGCTGCACCCAAGGGGTGGCCCGCTGCAGTGCTTCCAAGTCCTCTTCTCCCAAATACCCTTGGGGCGGTAATTCCCCTTCTGCTGCTCTTGCGGCTACAGTCGGCGTTGAGATGGCCTGCGGCGGGACTTGTTGCTGGGCCGTAGGTACGGTGGCAGGGGGAGGGGCTGGCTGTGTCTGAACTGCTTGCAGTTGGGCTTGGAGCTGACGCACCTGCTCTTGGGCCTGTTGGAGCTGGGCTTGGGTTTCTTGGAGTCGGGCTTGAGTTTCCTGCAGTTGCATCTGCAGCCGGTGGATGGTCTCGGCGGCTTCTTGGCGAGCGTGGGCCAGGTCGGCGATGAGGCGAGTTTTCGTCGATTGAGCCAGTTGGAGTTGGTGCTGGTGCTCCTGCAACGATTGGCTCAGGGTGGCCAGTTGGGCTTCCTTCTGCTCCAGCGTCTGGCGCAGGTGGGCTTCCGTTTGCTGGTGCTGCTGCAGCCGGGATCCCAGCTCTTGCAGCTTGGGTTTGGCCTGGGATTGCCATTCTGTCAGCTCGTGGCAGCGGCGACGTAAGGTCTCCAGCTCGGCTTGGGAAGCTTGCAACTGTTTGGCCAGGGCCTGGACTTGCGCGGATCCCCGATCTTGCTGGGCTTGGAGCTGCTCCTCCAACTCTTGAATGCGCTGCTGGGCAGCCCTGTGTTGCTCGGATCCCTGCTGAATCTGGGCGGCCAGTTGGGCTTCCAACTCGGCCATTCGCT
>NZ_JANSIR010000087.1:6538-8416 GCF_047462155.1 Synechococcus sp. OH2 | reverse complement strand
CTGCTCCAGTTGCGCCTTTAGGGCGGCAACCTGCTCTTGGTAGCGCTCCAGTTGGGCTTTGTATTGCGCGGTAGCTTTGTGAACCTGCTGCGCCGCCTGCAGCGGCGAAGCGTAGAGGGGAGGCTGATCCGGAATGGTGGACCACTGCTCCACCATCACTTCCCAACTGTTGGCAGCTCCTCGCCGTCGCCGTAGCTGCTGCTGCTTGTCGAGGGCCCACTCCAACCAGTGGGGTTGCACCCAGCCCTGCTGCACCAGGATCTCCCCCAACTTGCGCTCGGGGTGGTGCTTTTGCTGAAGCAGAGCTTGATACACGTGCTCCAGCTCCAGGTAGCCGTGCAGCACCAGGATCTCGCCGATGCGCACCAACTCGACCGGGATCAAAGGATAGAGATCTTGCGGGGCAACCCAGCCGTGCTGCATACACAGCTCCCCCAACATCAGGGGGCTGTCCGCCTTTTCCCACATGGCCTGAGCCAACTGGGCGGGGGTGAGCAACCCCGCTTTGTTGAGGGCTTCCCCCAAGCGGATCTCGAACTTTTCCCGCTCAATAGCGGCTGGGCTGGAGCTGGTCAACGGATTCATGGGGCCTCTCGGACATGAGGAGTAAGCTTAACTACAGCTATCATGTCGGAAAATTCTTAGAAAGGTAAGAGAGTGCAACTGTGATGCATTTTGTCAAGCCGGGGATCCACGGATGTTGCAGGAATGTCCATCTTTAAGCTGCAAGAGGCCGTTGTTCCCGGCTCTGAGCAAACTGCTGAAGCCGGCGCAGCATCAGCAATTGTCCCAAGCCCAAGGGCAAGAGAGAAACGGCTTCTACCCGCAACTGCACCCAGCCGTTCCCCCACCGCCAATCACAGTAGCCATCGGCTCCGCCCCACATCAGCAGGCGCAGCCGTTCCGGCAGCAGGGTTTCCACTTGGTGCAGGATCGAGAGGGGGCCCCATTGGACGGCAAAGGTGCTGCCCGGCTCCAGCCTGGCGGGCAGGGATCCCTGCAATTGCTGTGGCCAGATCCACTGCTGCAACAACTCCACCTCGGTCAAGCAGCGCTGTATCGTCGATGCACTGGCCTCGACTTCGATGCGGATGGTGGAAGATTGGAATGTCCCGAGCATCCTTGTCCCGCGTAGGTGACCCCAAAACCAAAGCGGCAAGGGGGTGACCCCTGTCAACTCTATTCTGGCCGATTGCTCCCGATTTGCCTTTGAAAACGGCTCGTCCCCATGTGGTGGCCATCTTGGCCCAAAGTCTGGATGGCAAGCTGGCAGCTCACCGCGGGCAAAGGCCCCACTTCGCCAGCGCCGAAGACTATCGGCACCTAGAAAACCAAGCTGCCCGGCAACAGGCTTTGATTATGGGGGCAGCCACGCTGCGGGCCTACGGCACCAGCCTTCGCCTCCGGGATCCCGAGCTCATCCAACGCCGACTCCAGCAGGGCCTCTCTCCTCAGCCTCTGACGATCATCTGCTCCGGCAGCGGGGATATTCCTGAGGATTTGCCGTTTTTTCGGCAGCCCCTCACCCGTTGGCTGTGGACCACTCCCCAGGGATCCCGGATTTGGGAGAACCGCACCGGCTTTGCAGATATCTGGGTGGCTGCCGATTGGGATCTGCCGGCACGGCTGGCCCGCCTGCGCAGTTTGGGCATTGAACGGGTGGGGTTGCTGGGCGGGGGGCGGCTTTTGGGGGCGTTTTTGCAGGCAGGGAGCTTGGATGAGCTGTGGGTAACCCTGGCGCCGGTGTTGCTGAGTGGGTATGCCGATGCCCCGGCTAGCATCGAGGGCTGGCAACTGCAGGGATCCCCGCCCCAGCTGGAGCTGCTGGAGTGCCACCGTGGCTCTAAGGAGCTGTTTTTGCGCTACCGGGTCGAGTGG
>NZ_JANSIR010000087.1:1630-6441 GCF_047462155.1 Synechococcus sp. OH2 | reverse complement strand
CGCGAGAAAAAATTTTTGGACAAATTTAGATTTCTCAGAAATCCACAGGTTTTCCCCAGACTTTCCACAGGCGGGCGGGCTGTTTTCCACAGACTCCTTGCCACAGGAAACGGCAGCGAGGGTTTCTGTGGAAAAGTCCAAACTGGAAAGTTCAGGCGGATACACCTTTAGGAATGTAACGGGATCGCGCCGTTTTTGCCGATGGCATCAAAGCCAGCGGCGGACTTTAACAAACTTGGAGCCGCTGCCCAGGATTGACAGCCCCCATGGGGCAGAGGGCAGAATAGCCGCACCTGAGGTGAGGGGGAGATTTTCCTGGCAGCTCTCCTCAGAGGCAAAGAACCCTTTGCCCAAGAACTCTATCCCTTCTCCTGCCTGAGACAAGGCCAAGGGGCAGCCTGGTATCCTCTGGCCGCTGCCGGACGGGCTAGGGGCAAACTTCTACAGACTGTCTTGCTTTTGACGGGGCTGATGCGGCCCCCGGCATACCCAAGTTAGAGAGCTGGGTTGGTTTGTTTGCGATTCCCTTCTGGGCAGGCCCAGTTTTGGCCGGATCCCTAGGTTTTCTTGGTTTCACTGTTAACCCCGAGTAGGTGGTTGGGCTATGGATTCTCCCACCGTCAGCATTTTGAGCGAAATTCCCGAGGAGCTACACGACACTCTCAAAAACTACCTCTCTCGTCACCCCGACTGGGATCAAGATCGGGTGGTGACGGCGGCACTCTCGCTATTCCTGCTCCAGAGCGGAGACACGGATCGGCGCGCCGCCCGTATTTACTTAGACAGCCTGTTTCGCCGCAACTGAGCCCTCGGAAGGCAAGCCCCGAGGATGGCCCGCTGCATGGGCGGGGGGTTAGGAACACTCTGTCAAGAACGTCCTACTAACCTGAACTGTTAACCTGAGTAGGAAGATGTCCCGCTGTTGCCGCATGCCGGCGGGAAGGGTAAAAAGGGATCCACCAAGGGAAAAACCGTGCCACAGGGCTTCGGGCGAGGAAAAAGCGACCGGCAGACGGCTGGGCCAAAGGGCCTAGGACGAGGCTCCGCTCTACCCCCCTGCCCTTCCCCAGAGGCGACCCTGGCGCTGGCCGAGCGCCACCGACAAGCAGGGGATCTGGAGACGGCACTGCACCTCTGCCGGCAGCTTACCCGGGCCCATCCCCACCTGTTCGCCGCCCAGGCGTTGCTGGGGTCCCTCTATCTGCAGATGGGGGATCCCTGCCAAGCCCTGACCCCCCTGCAATTGGCTTTGCATCTGAGAAGGGACTGGGTGCCAGCCTGGCAGGAGCTGGGCGATGCCTGGATGCTACTGGGCAACCCGGAGGAGGCGGCGCACGCCTATGAACAGGGCCTGGCTTTTGCTCCTGCCGATGGGCAACTGCTCTTCCGGTTGGGCAGTTGTTGGCTGGCTTTGGGGAAGCGGGAGCAGGCGATTGCAGTGCTGCGCCAGGCCGCAGCAGCCCAGCCTCCCCAAGTTTATGCTTTGGCGACTTTGGGGAACGCCCTCCTGTTCGACAACCAGCTTGGGGAAGCAGAAGCCTGGTTTCGCCGCGCTCTTGCCCTGGCGCCACAGGAGGGGCGGATCCTCGTCAACCTCGGCCACTGCCTGCACCTACAAGACCGCCTAGAGGAGGCCGCCGACTGTCTGCGACGGGCCATCCCGCTGCTGCCAGAGGATGCCCAGCCCCACAACAACCTGGGCACCGTCCTGCAAGAGCAAAACCAACTCGAGGCCGCTATTGAGGCTTATCGGCGCGGCTTGCAGTTGGCCCCCGACTGGCCGGAGATCCACTACAACCTGGGCACGGCCTTGCTCACCCTGGGCCGCTATGAGGAGGGGTGGCGGGAGTACGAATGGCGGCTGCAGCGACAAGGGGCAGCCTATCCGCGCTTGCTTTCGCCCCTGTGGCCGGGATCCCCCTTGGGCCAGCAGACGCTGCTTGTCTACGCTGAACAAGGGCTGGGGGACACGATTCAGTTTGTGCGCTACCTGCCGCTCTTGGCCGCCGCCCATCCTGCAGCCCAAATTTTCTTCCGCTGTCAGGGATCCCTCGTCGAGCTGGTGCAAGCCGCCTTCCCCCAGGTACAGGTTATCTCGGAGAGGGATCCCTTGCCTCCCTTTGACTGGCACCTGCCCCTGCTCAGCCTGCCCCACCGCCTGGGCACCACGCTGGAGACAATTCCCAACCGCATCCCCTATCTGGTCTGTCCCGATTGCAGCTCCGCCTGGCCGGAAGATTGGCCCGAGGTTGCCCAGAGGGGGATAAAGGTGGGGCTGGTGTGGGCCAGTGGCCGCCGCGCCACCCCCGAACTCAACCGCGTGCAAAGGTTGAAAAGCTGTCCTCTCGACCTCCTGCTCCAGCACCTCCACTTGCCCGACGTGCAGTGGGTCAGCCTACAGGTGGGGGAAGATCTCAGCCAGTGGGCCCCCCTCTTGGAGCAGCACCAGGTGATGGAGCTGGGATCCCGTTTTCGCAGCTTTGTCGATACCGCTGCAGCGGTTGCTCAGTTGGATCTGGTGATCAGTGTCGATACCGCCGTGGCCCACTTGGCCGGGGCGATGGGCAAGCCAGTGTGGGTGCTGCTGCCCTTTGCCGCCGATTGGCGCTGGCTCCTCCAGCAGCAGGACAGCCCCTGGTACCCCGGCGTGATGCGCCTGTTCCGTCAAGAAGCTCGTGGCAACTGGGTTGGCCCGCTGCAGCAGATGCGGAGGGCTCTGGAAGAGCTGCTAAGGGGGATCCCGTCCTACTCCTCGCCTTTTGGAACGATGCGCTGAAATAGATAGCCGGTACCGCGGGCTGTCAGGATAAGCTCAGGGTTGCTCGGGTCATCCTCCAACTTGGCCCGCAGCCGCGAGATGTGGACATCCACCACCCGCGTATCCACGTGGCGCTCCGGCGTGTAGCCCCACACCTCTTGCAAAATCTCGGCGCGGGAAAACGGCTCCCCAGAGCGGCTGACCAGCAGCTCCAGCAAACTAAACTCCATCCCCGTCAGGCGGATGCGCTCGTCCCGCTTGTAAACCTGCCGCTTATTGGTATCGATGCGAATGTCCCCCACCTGAATCACCCCTGAGCTGGGGATCCCTTCATGGGACGACCGCGCCACCCGCCGCAGCACCGAACGAATGCGGGCCTCCAGCTCTTTGGGCGAAAACGGCTTAACCACATAGTCGTCTGCCCCCAGCTCCAGCCCGGTAATGCGGTCGGCCACGTCCCCCAACGCCGTCAGCATGATGATCGGGATGTCGGATTCTTTGCGCAACTCCTGGCAGACCCCGTAGCCATCCAGCTTCGGCATCATCACATCCAGCACCACCAGGTCAGGGTCCTGCTTGCGGAAAACCTCCAGCGCCTCCTCCCCATCGGAAGCAGTAACCACGTCGTACCCGATCATCGAGAGGCGGGTCTCCAAAATGCGGCGGATGCTGGCCTCATCATCGACCACGAGAATCCGTTCTTTGCGCTGGGCTTCCACGGTGCTGCAACTCCTAAACTTCTAGATGAAAAGGATTGGAAAAAAATTGAGGTGAGCGCGAACTCGAGGTGGTCAGACGCAGCCTCCTCAGGGGCTCCTTCTGGATGGGTGGACTTCCCCTGGGAACTGCAACGCTGCCAAACCCTTGTTTGTCGGCAACGGAAACCGCAATCCAAGGATGCAGCTCCAGAAAACAAACACCGAAGGCTCGCCCGGCACTCGATTCAATCCTGTTAAAAGCGCCAACTTCAACTTCACTTGCTCCTGCTCGGTAGCACAGGTGTGGCACTCCTCCCCAAACGCTACCGCGGTTGACTGGCGCCAAACCGAATCTGAGAAGCCTTCGTAAGAAGTTACTTTCTACCACCTAATCTATCATCCAGAAGCGGCTGCTAACCCGCCTTAACCCTCTATTGTGCGGCCATTTTGCCCGACTTGATACATACCTTCACAACTTCTTCAGGTTGCTGCCAAGCTTTCGGAATCCTCCTCAGAAAAAGCTGCTGCCGCAACTGGGGATCCCTGGCCATTTGAAGCAGGGAGGAGGGTTTCGGCAACAGGGACAGGGTAGCAACTGACGAGCAGACCGGCGGAACGGATTTCGCGGTCGGCATGCAGCTCCAAAACCCGCCGCAACAGACGTTCTGCCGCCAGCCAAGTTGCCAGAGGCAGCGCACGCTCGGCCAGCCGGGACAAGGTCGGGTTGGGCAGGGATCCTAAGGCCTGCAGGACGGAATGAGAGACCCAGGCAACTGGGCTGAGTCGCTGCGCCAGCCGACAAGGATCGCAGACCAGGCCGCCCACCTGGGGACAGAAGAAAACCTCGCCCACTAACTCTTTCCCACAGGAGTAGCAGGCTTGTACCGAGGGGGCAACCCCCCCCACCACTAAAAGGTGGTAGAGCCCATGGACAAGGAGCGGCAAAACGGCCTCTGTTGCAGGGGCCTGCTCGATGCGTTCCAGATGCTCCACCAGCAGCACAAACAGCTCTTCCTGAGGCTGGTTGGGCAGGGCCAGCAGCAAAGCCACCTCCGCCAGGTACTGGGCTGCTGTGAGGTGGGCCAGGCCGCGGCCCAGACGGGGAAAACTCTGCAGGGTTTCTGCCTGGGCGATGCGCTGGAGACGCCGCGAGGGATCCGTTTGGGCCGACCAACGCCCCCGCGCCACCAGCAGATCGTTGACAACAAAGGGCTCCATCCGTCCTCCCCACTTGGAAGGCTGCTTACGGGATCCCTTGGCCACCGCCCGAATCAAGCCCTGCTCGCGGGTCAAAATGGTAACGATCCGATCCGCCTCCCCCAGCGGTATTGCTTTGAGGTTAATGCCCGTCACCC
>NZ_JANSIR010000087.1:0-1469 GCF_047462155.1 Synechococcus sp. OH2 | reverse complement strand
TCTCGCATCAGCTCCAGCCCCCAGGAGGTGCCGATGCGGCTTGCCCCCGCGGCGATCATCGCCTCCGCCTGCGCCACTGTGCGGATGCCGCCCGAAGCTTTGACTCCCACCCTGCCGCGGCTAAGCTGCCACAGCAGTTGCACATCGGCCAGTGTCGCCCCTCCCATCCAGCCGGTAGAGGTCATCAAGAAAGCGACTCCCGCGTCCATGCAGATCTCAGCGGCCAGCCTTTTCTCCTCGTCAGTGAGCTGGGCTGTCTCCAAAATGGCCTTGACGCACACCCCCGTCTCCTCCACAATTTGGGCAATCTCGGCGTGGAGGCGATCCAGCTCCCGCGCCTTGAGCCAGGCCAAATTGATGCGGACATCCAGCTCCTGGCACCCCTGCTCCGCCGCCAACTGGGCCTCGTAGAGCTTGACCTCCGCCGTGTTGGTGCCCAGGGGAAACCCCACCACGGTGCTCACCCGTACCCGAGCTCCGTGTAACCGCTCCACCGCCCGTGGCACGTAGCAGGGAGGCACGCAAAAAGTGGGGAAGCCATAGCGCAGAGCGATTTCACACCCCTGGTCGATCTCCTCTGGGGTCACCATCGGCAGCAGCAGAGTGTGGTCGATGTACTCCGCCAAGTTAATCGGGCCGTCTGCCAGGCCCTTGGGCTCCAGAGAGAGCATCAGTTGCCCGATTCCACAGCACTATCTCTACTCTAGCCCCAAAGATCCCGGAGAGCAGCCGCAGCAGCCAATCCCCTCTGCCCCTGAGATTTCAGCTAGAAACCGCAGGAGCCCCGCCCTGTACCCCCGTATACGGGGGGAGGGGGGCCGGTCAGGGCCAGGAGGAATGCAGAGGACGTATAGTTGCAACATGACCCAAGTTTTAACTGTCTCCTGCAAGCTCAAGGTATCTGCGTCGCAAGCCGCCAAGCTGGATGCGACTCTGGGTGCCTTTGCACAAGCACTAAACTGGGTCAACCAAAACACACCAGAGAAGGTGGTCAACGCAGTCAAGCTTCAATCGCTCTGCTACCGCGAAATTCGTACCCGATTTGGGTTCTCCAGCAATAAGGACTCCGTCCCGCTAGCGCGAGTGGCACAGCAGGTAGGCAGGAGGCTAGCCGCTGCACGTAAGAGTGCCCAACAGAAAAACCGTTCAGTTAAAGCGTTTAAGGGCGGCTTTGTCACGTATGACGCTCGCATTTTCTTTTTCCGTGAGAGGGACTGGACGGTGTCGCTGACCACAAGCCCCCCTCTTGTCCCCCCGCCTGCGGGGGGATGGGGGGCCGGACGCGAACGCTTTGAGCTGGATGTTGGCTCCTACCAGCGCGGCAGGCTGGCGGGTTCTCATCCCAAGGCAGCCACGTTGGTCAAACGCCAAGACGATTCCTACTCCATTCAAATTTGCGTGGAGTCTGAGGTACCGGAACTGGAGCACGCCGTCAAGGCAATGGGCGTGGATTTGGGTAGGAGGGATAT
>NZ_JANSIR010000086.1:0-4385 GCF_047462155.1 Synechococcus sp. OH2 | reverse complement strand
CGCAGGCCCACCAATTGCGGGGCCAACTGCTGATAGGTGGGATCGGCAAGATCCGGCTCGGTCAGGTACTTGCGCAAAGTCAAGGGATCCAGCCCCAGGCGCTGCGCCGCCTCTTCCAGAGAGGACTCGCCCTCCACCCACACGTAGGCCGTCTTGCCGCTCACCTCTTGGTTGCGCACCTGCACATTCTCTCCCGCTGCCCCCCAAATCGAAGGCAGGGATCCCGGCCTGAGGGCATTGCTGAAGCGCTCGGTCAGGTAGCCGTCGGCGGTGCCCCAATCCCCCTTTTCGGTGGCAGCGATAAAGGTGCTCACCACCTGGTCGGGGGTTTGCGCTGGTGTGGCCTGCGTACAGGCGATCGTGCTACCCAAGCTGAGAAGGAGAGTACAGGTGCTGATGTGACGTAGCATAGGAACAACCTTGTTAAGATGCGCTGTCTCGAGACAAACCTCGGCAGACGTTGGCTCGAAAGTTGAGAACAATAGCAGATGCAGATTGGGCCTGGAAGCTTAAGAGATGTAACAGGTAGATGGAGTCTGCCGTACTTGCGTCAGGCCTGCCTGAGGTAACTGTCCAATTCAAAATGACGATCTCCGAAAATCAGAACCATGATACCATTCCAGGAAGCAGTGACAACAAATGTACAGCTTTGATGCTATGGTTAACCGGCAGCCTCTCGTGACACTACCCTCCATAGCTGCTGCTTGTGTAGAGTTATGCACTGAGTCTACTGCTCAGCAATATGCAAAAGGCTACGTCAGCTAGGATAAATCGGTAGGTCATAATACAAGTTTAAGCTTAGGTAAGGAAATGGCAGTCCCATTGTCTGAATCAGGCTCAACCTGGAATGCTCGCGGGATCAGTCAAGCCCGTGTAGCAGAAACGGCTCCCACTGCAAAGGAAAGAAGAAACGCTTGGTCAGTATCACTCTACTACTGGAATCAAGGGATCAGTACTGAGCCAAATCATCTGCCCTGCTTATTGAATAGACTCCATGCACTTTGGGTTCTAGGTGTCTCATTTACTTTTTTAGAAGAAGCACTTAAACTCTTGAACCAGTTAGAGTTAAACCCAGAGAGATGGAAAGATATTCCCCCTCCAAACATAGAAGGTTATGAGTTGGCATGGAAAGTTGATTCCCCTGACTTTGAGCCACTTGATCCGGATCTACCATCTATAGATCAGTACCTGTATTACTTAGCTCGCTGGATAGCAGAAAGAATAGGGCTGCCTTACCAAACACAAGTAATTCCTTTTTGGCGCATTGCTGCCTCAATTCACCCCAAAGATCTAAGAGCTAAAGCAATCCTAGGCCTTGGTCTATCTAAAAACCTGCAGATCGAAGGTATAAGGCATCTGAGGCAAATTCAGGCTATGACGGCCACACAAACAGCCAAAAGATGGGCTCAAGCCTGTTATCAAACTTCTGTAAGCTTTCTTCAAAGAAAGATGGGTGAATCAAACTCGATAAATTTGAGAAGCAAAAGAGAATTTGTTGATATATGCTACGAGGGTTACACCATGAGGCTAGAAGATAGTTTAGACTCACTAGTTACTCATTGTTGTCTGGCCCAAGGAAGATGGTTTGAGTCAGAGATAGACTTTGTTAGGTCCTACCTGAAGCCGGGAATGATGTTTATAGATGTAGGGGCAAATGTAGGCTTATACACTCTTGCTGCTGCCCAGGCCGTAGGAACCAAAGGCAAAGTAATTGCGTTTGAGCCAACTCAATCTTGTGTGGAAATATTAAAACACAATGTCAGCGTTAATAGATTATCGCAAGTTACGATAAACCCATATGCAGTGGGTAGCGAGTCAGGGCAGACATATTTTCTAGAAACAGACGATAGTGTGTACAATAGAGTGGTAACTAACCTTTCGGGAGTAGCCCACCCTGTAAAGATCATCCGGCAAATTACGCTAGATGATTGGTGGCGCTCTTACAGAAAGCCTTTGGTCGATATGGTCAAGATAGATGTAGTTGTAGATCCCCTAGGTGTTATACAGGGAGGTCGAGAACTTATAAAAAGCTGTCTCCCACTCATTCAGCTAGAAGCAAAAGATGGTGGGGGATTTGTGTCGAGGGAAACATCCTCTTACCTGTCAGATCTGGGGTACACTTTTTTTGCATACAACTCCACCTTGAACGAATTATCGAGAGCTCGGGAACAAGCTCGCAGCCTCTCTGCGATAAACTTAATTGCAGTTCCCGAAGCGCGCTACGCTAGTCTTATAGAGGACGGCGTCCTCCAGAAAGACCTATCTCCATCTAAGAAGCTTGATTCAAGCCTGTTGTCTTTACTTAAAGATTTGCTCGAGGAAAGCCAATGATTGTTGTTGATGGTGTTGCTTTGCAGAGTAACTTAGAAACCCCACCGTCTATTATAACCTTTTGGCAAAATGTTGTAGGTGAATGGTTAAAGCTTGGCCACAGTCGAGACTTTGTGGTACTGGTGAGAGAAAGCCAACGTATTGCTCTTCCAGGCGATACAGTCATAGCGGTGATTCCTGACTATAGTTACGAAGACGCTGAATCCGATCATGTAGGTCTGCAGAGCGCCTGTGACCAGCTTAAGGCAACGCTCTTTATCTCAACTTTGTACACATATCCTCTTAGAACACCTAGTGTGGCAATGATTTATAGTGTGGATGAAAGCCAAGAGTTTCTGTCAAACTTGGCAGCTCAAGAGAAACATAACTCCATTTTGAATGCATCGGCATTTATATGTCCGTCTGAGTGGGTGGCATCAAACTTGATGGCAAAATATCCTGGTATTTCTAAAGAAGATATTGAAGTTATCTACCCAGGCTTGCATGGTGACCTAGGGCCATCTCCTCCTCTAAAGCTACGGAAGTTTCGAGAAGAGCGAGATCTGACTCGTCCCTACATCATTTACAGGGCGGGAGCAGGGGAACGAAGAAAGATAGCCTTCCGCGCTATCCTAGATAGCCTGAGCGAGATAGCTTCTGGGCAAGTTCCGGAAGTTGTTTACCTATCAGTTGATGGAAGTAGGACTGACTCACCTTTGGAATCTTTCGTGGACCTATCTAAACCAATTCGAGCTCGAATCCACAACCTCAAACTTTCGCCTGACGAGTTACCGCTACTCTATACAGGAGCTACGGGGTTACTTGAGGTTGAACCCGAGCTTGGAATGGGCAATTATGTTCTCGAGGCGATGCGATGTGGCTGTCCAGTTATCATTCTCAGAGAATCTCAAAGAAAAGTGGAACATGCCAATGCGCCTGAACCGTGGATTGAGATACCTCTGGAGCCACATGCCATATCGCAGGCAATCGATCAATTGAGAGATACAAAGTATAGAAGTTCTGTACTCTCGCAAGGGTTGATCTACACAAAAAATATGACGTGGGAAGAAGCGGCCAAGCGAATGTGGTCTTTCCTTGACCTGAAGGCGAAAAACATAACATCTTAAAGCTTCGAAAGGTAAATATCATAGAATGAGGTGCCCTCTATCTCGTCGTGAATTTTGAGCACATGAGAGCATAAGTCGTATGAGCGATAGGCCTCGTGAAGAATTACGGCAAGTGCTAGCCGCTTTCTGGAGGGAAGCTCTCCCACTCGCATAAAGTCTTTGGCATAGATAAAGTCAGTCCAGGAGGCTTGGGTGCGCAAAGAAGTCAGATTCTTGGGAAAGGACTTCATAACTGGGCAGGCAATCCCAGTAAGGCTATGGATAAGAAAGCCATGCTTCCTCAGAGCAATATCTATGTCGGAAAACAAGGGCTGGCCAATGTAGTGGGGGACAAACATGACTTCAGTTTGAACCACTACAATGCTCTCGCTGAGGAGACGAGCGGCGCCGTGGATAATGCTAAGCTCACTTCCTTGAGTATCCATGACAAGCCAGTCTGCATCTGAAGCCTCTTCCAGGTCATCGAGGCGAACCGTCTTGACTTTTTCCTCTGAGACGACTTGGTAAAGCTCAGCTAGATCGTGGAACCTCTCCAGCAGTTGATGGTTGGGCTGGAACAGAGATGAGGTCATCCCGGTGTTGGTTAGATAAAGAGTCGATTCAGAGCCGTCGCCAACAGCCATAGGAAGGTATAAAACATTAGAGCTGCTAAAACTTTTCTCTTTTAACCGCTCGTATGCTTCTCGATCGGGCTCAAATGCAACTAAGTCTCCATAGCCCTTGTGAATCATTTCAGTATAGATCTCAGGAGTCCCAAGATCAGATGCTCCTGCAGCAATTACTTTAATGCGAGGCATTGAAGTTCCCAAGACAGAGGCTATAGATAACCCAGACATGACTTCCTTTCTTCACTTCACTCCTTGTGAGCGATTACATTTAGACTGATAAGCTCATTGCAGTAAACAATTGTGCTTGCGTCATTAAACATACCGAACTGATCTACTTGGA
>NZ_JANSIR010000085.1:5584-7097 GCF_047462155.1 Synechococcus sp. OH2 | reverse complement strand
TACATCCAGAATCAGTCAGAGGGTGCTATCCCTCCCCACCGTATAGACCGTGGGGAATTCCGCACCTTACGTTAACTCTTGCCTAATGCCTCTGAGCACCTGGCATCCTATTTGGGGTGCCATTTTCCGAGTTGGCCCATGAAACCCGGGATCCTGATCTCAGCAGCAGCCAACCAAGAAGCCGCCTTGCTCGAGCTGCTCACACAGCAGCGCGCCCTGGTCTCGCGGTTTTGCTGGATTGTCGAGGGATCCCTAGCCGCCCATTTGACCCAACACCCCAGGCTGACGGTCAAAACCGTTGCCTCTAGGGCAGAATGGCATGCTCAACTTTTTGAGGATAGTACCCAAGCCGTCATTGCCCTCTGGGATGCGGCAGCAGATCCGGCTGGGTTGACAAAGTTGGTTCAAAATTGCCAAGAGGCAAATCTTCCGTTGGCGCTGAATGTGCCCACTGCTCGAGCGCTGCTGCTCTCGTTGGCGGAGCAACGCCTGGGCTATTTGATCTTCAACCCCATTGCTGGCCAAGGGGATGAAACTCAACAACTGGCCCTATTGCGGCAACGCCTATCCGTCGGGATCCGCCTGCAGGTGTTGCTGACTGAACCGGGGCGCGATGCCAAAAGCCTGGCAGAAGAGGCCCTGGCCGCCCGGCCCGATCTGATCATCGCTGCTGGTGGCGATGGCACGGTTTCAGCCGTGGCCGGGGTACTGTTTGGCTCCGGCATTCCCCTGGGGGTGATCCCGCGCGGTACGGCCAATGCTTTTGCCGCGGCGCTGGGGATCCCAACTGATTTGGAAAGGGCTTGCGATCTAATCTTGGCCGGATCGACACGGGTGATGGATGCCGCTCGCTGCAATGGGCAGCCGATGATCCTGCTGGCCGGGATCGGGTTTGAAGCGGAAACGGTCGAACGTGCCAGCCGCGAGTTGAAAGCCCGCTTGGGCCCGCTGGCTTACCTGCTGGCGGGGTTACAACAACTGGCGAACCAGCAACCCTTTCAAGTGACGCTTCAAGTAGATGGAGGTGAGCCGCAGCACTTGCAAGCCACTGCCCTGACCATTGCCAATGCTGCACCGGCCACCTCTGTGCTTGCCCAGGGCCGTGGGCGTGTCAATCCGACGGATGGGCAACTGGATGTGACGGTGGTGCGCGGCCAGGATGACCCCAATTCAGGCAGGCTGTCCCAGACTTTGGCGCGACGGGTGCAATCCCTCGGGGATATGGTGCATCTGTTGGGGGCCTCTCTGGCCAAGCAGGTGCCGCAACTGAAAGGGATCCTCACCTTCAAAGCTTCCCGCATCTGGATTGAGACGACCCCACCCCAAAAGGTGGTCGTCGATGGAGAAGTGGTGGGCACAACCCCCGTCCAGATCGAGGTGATCCCAGGGGGACTGACCGTGATTGCACCACCTGTGCGGAAACCCAACTCCGCCGAAAAGCTCGCCATCTTCTGGGTAAGGCGGATCTCGCCGAGCCTGACCCTGCTGAGCGCAACCGTTGGCCTGGGCGGGA
>NZ_JANSIR010000085.1:3460-5479 GCF_047462155.1 Synechococcus sp. OH2 | reverse complement strand
GGCTCGGCTCTGGCCCTCTGGGGACTGACTCTGGCTTTGCAAGGACTGGCGCCCTCCAGTCAAGCCATCGATGTATGGATTTTGCAATGGCTGCGCCGTGCCAGCCCTTGGCCGGATCCCTTGGCTTGGGTGGGGTGGGGGTTAGGGCATCCGATTGGGCTGGTGAGCTTGACCGCCTGTGGATGGGTTTTGCTCTGGCGCAGCCAACAAAGACGAACGGCATGGGGGCTGTTGGTTGCAGCCTTAGGAGCTGCCGTGATTGCCGGGATCCTGCAGCCTACCTTTTCTCGCCCCCGACCAGATCTTTGGGATCCCATCCTGTTGGAGACAGGCCACAGCTTTCCCAGTGGACAGGTCATCGCAGCAACGGCAATCTACGGCCTTTTAGGCTATCTGCTGGCAAGGTATTATCCTGCTCAGCGGCGCTGGATCGGTGGAGGAGTGCTGGGGATCCTAGTCCTCATTGGTTTCAGCCGGGCCTACTTGGGGTTGAATTGGCCCAGCGATCTGCTGGCGGGATATAGCCTGGGGGCTTTGTGGTTAATTTTTTGCATCACCCTTCTGCGGATTCAGTGGATGCGCCAGACGGATAGCCGCGGCCAAGCAAGGTAGTGCATAGGTGCAGAATCCTGAGGTTGCGATACACTACCCAGATATGGCCCTTTGTCCGTTAGTTGCAGCACCCGGATCCCTAGCCAAAAGCTTTTGGGATGGGTCGGTGGATCCCGGAAAAGGGCTGTTATCTCTTGTATCTCAGCACCCTAAATATCCTATGACTGCTACTTTTGCTCACACACCTTTGGCGCAAACCCTTCTGACCCGTCCTTCCTGGGTTCGGGATTTAATGCTGGTGTTGGGGGGAAGTTTGTTGGTAGCGGCACTGGCGCAGGTGCGGATCCCTTTGCCCTTTACCCCAGTACCCATCACCGGACAAACCTTCGGCGTGATGCTGGTGGGGGCAGGCTTTGGGGCAAGGCTGGGCTTTCTTGCCTTGCTGCTGTACCTGCTGGAGGGGCTTTTGGGGTTGCCCTTCTTCAACGGCGGCGGCTCTGGGCTCAGCCACTTAACCGGAGCGACAGGGGGCTACTTGCTGGCCTTTCCCTTGGCTGCAGGGCTGATGGGCTGGTTTGTGGAGCGCTGGGGGGTGGATCGCAGCCCTTGGAAGATGGCAGCGGCCATGCTCTCCTGCTCGGTTTTGATCTACGTCTTGGGAGCCACCTGGCTGGGGGTATGGCTGAACGAGAATGTCGGCCCCACTTCCGTCTTGGCCGTGCTCACCAAAGGCGTGTTCCCCTTTATCCCCGGCGATCTGCTGAAGTGTGTGCTGGCAGCAGCCCTGCTGCCCACCACTTGGCGCTGGCTGGGGCGGGAGAAGCCGACAGCGGATCCCAAGTCGTCCTCAAGCTAGGGCTTGCCCAACAGCAGCCTGATGGTGTAGGGCCAGCCTCCCAAAAATCTAAAAAAAAGATGATATCTACCGCAGTTTGGCCTTTTTTCTGAGATCCTAGGGACTGTGATCAAAACGGTGTTCAAAGCAACAGATTCAATGGAGCGCTTCTCTGTATCGCTCTAGGGTTTTATAAGTCGCTGACTGGTCGCGACAAGCCCCTTTATGGGGCTTTTTTTATCGGCTTCACAAAAAAGGTGAGATGAGGCCGACCCTGACTTGCTATAGTCAATTTAGCTTGATCGGTGGGAAGCCCCGCACTGTATGGGTAAATTGTGTTGACTCAAGAGCCAATTCAGTGTCGGGATAAAAGCCGTTTGTGCTTCAATTGAGGAGAACAAGTTAAATCGCTGGAAAGTTTCCCTGACTGGTTCCCGCCATGGGTCGCACGGTGGCAGCAGGCTGAGACCTCTGTACAAACAAGTCTATGAAGCGTGAAGCCTGTACTCTATCGGTGCGCGCAGCGGGGCGTAAGCCATGTTGTGTTGACTCAACGAATAGGCGGGTGGGGTTTTTAGTAGCCCTGAAGCTCGCTCACAAGAACTCCGTCCCGCCAACGCAAGTGGCAGCGT
>NZ_JANSIR010000085.1:0-3298 GCF_047462155.1 Synechococcus sp. OH2 | reverse complement strand
CGCTTCCCTTCCCGCTGGCCAAGCCACAAGCAGCGGTGACAGGTCTGCAAGTGTAGGCAGGCGGAACCGCCACAACCTTGACCCCTGCTCTTGCTGCCTTGTAGTGCAAAAACTGCCTTAGCTGGTGGAACGCCCAACTGTTCAACCGCTAAAGTTGCGAGAGCAGCTTTCCTCCCCGCACTAGAGTGCGGGGCCTCCAGCTTTACCTTCTGTGAGGTCTTCCATTCAAGCCATAGGCTAGGGGTCGGCAGAACAAAGTCTGGAGCCTGCCCCAACTCCACGTTGCCACCTTGCCGTCACACCCTAGCCCTCTCTTCCCAAGGAGGAAAGCCGGGATTGCCTACAGAGATAGGCCCAGCTTCAGGCCCAGCACAGCATGGGCGAAGAGCACGCAGAGGATGAGGCTGCCCAAGTAAGCATGGGTGGTGCGCAGGGCCTCGCGGTTGCCCCCAAAGCCACTTAGGGACAGGGCACCATTGGCTGCCAACAGCAGCAACACCAGGGATCCCGTCCAAAAATGGGGGCTGCTCAGCAGGGGCTGGCCCTGCATGACCAAGGAGAGAAGGCCGCCGGTGTAGCCCAGGGCAATGAAGGTGGCCATCCAGGGGGCCAATTTGCGGTGATCCAAGAGCGGCTTTTGGGCCGATTCCGGCAGGGATCCCTCGGCTGCCAGGCGCAAGACCCGCCCCCGCCAACCGGTCAGGCCGACGAAGCTGCCCATGACCACCACCACAATGCCCATCATCAAAGGATGTCCCCATTGCACAATGGGCTGGGGCAGGTTGAAGCCGGCAAAAAACTGGGCCACCGGCTGCAAGGCAGCCGTCAACCCATCCGAAGCTGCCGACAGATTGGGCAGAGCCACACACAGCATAGGGATCCCTCCACCTTTGGGACAACTACAACTTTTTAACCAGTCTCCTTAACAAATCTACAACAAACCCACCTTCGATGACAGATGCCGGTGGAAAGCTTCAGGGGATGCAGCCGCAACGGTAAAATATCTAGCGGTGAAGCTGTGGTCGGCCACAGATCCTCGGCTACTGCCTGCTAACGAGCAAAACGGAGTTATTCACATGGCCAAGTTGTTGTTGGGGGATCAATCCTTTGAGGTCGAGCTGCTGATGGATGTGCCCACCAATTGGCCTGGAATTAAAGTCATGTCCAAGGGAGCTAAGCTGGATATCCCAGCAGGAACAGTGGTGAGGGTGGAGTCAGAAGATGACCATGTAACCGGCTCCTACAAGGTGGTTTATCGTTTGGCTCCTGCCTATCCCCGCAGTTGGCGGCTGCTTTTGGAGCGGGAGAGTGCGGCTCCTGCACCTCAGGCGGAAGCGGCCCCAGAGGCCACAGCCGCTCAGGTTGCTCCCTCGGCGGTCTCGTCCCTACCCAACAGCGACAAGATTTTCACCCTCAAAGTGTCCGGTTTGGTGGGAGGGGGCGTGCGCAAGAGCGTTGTCGAGTACAAAGTGCCCTTCAGCCGGCTCTCCCAAGAAGTGAAGCGCATTACCCAAAGGGGGGGCAAGATCGTCAGCATTACGGAGTCCAATGTGTTGAGCAACCTCGACTGACTTGCCTGGAAAGCTTCTGGGTGGTGGCTCTGCCGCTACTCCTGTGGGCTGGGGTACTACCTGGGCGAGGAAAGGGATCCCTGGCTGTTTTTGAGGAAACCACTGGCAAGGGCTTCCCCATCCCCAACCAGGAGATGGGGTGGTAGGCTGACGTTGGTTTTGCCGGTGAGGAGAAGGACATGACGTCTCGACAGCCGCTGCCGCGCCGGGGCGGCCATCCAGTCCCTAGGACAAAAAGGGGATCCCCCTTCCCGGGCCGAAGTCTTTCTGGGCAGCGACCGCCAACCCAGTTGCGCTTCCGGCTGCTCCGCTTCTTGGCTTTGTTGGTTACAGTGCTGGGGTTTGGGACGGGAGCCCTGGTGGCCTGGGCAACTGCTCATCCCGACTGGGCCAGCCGCCTGCCGGCGCTCTTGCCGCCTCTGGCCAAGATCCCTGCCCCCCGCGCCCAGGCCAAGGCCGCCCAACAGCGCCCGCCCCTCCCCCAAGAGCCGCAACTGCAGCGGGATCCTTTTGCGTTGGCTCCCTTGGCCAGTCTCTCCTACGTGCCGGCCATCATGTACCACGACGTGGTGGCTGGCCGCAAACAAGTCTGGTTTGACACCACGGTAGCCGAGCTGCGGCAGCACTTTGAGGCCATCAAGCAGGCGGGGCTGACTCCCATCCGCATCGACCAGCTCTACAAACACCTACGGGACGGGGATCCCTTGCCGGAAAAGGCCATTTTGCTGACCTTTGACGACGCCTACCTTGGGCTTTACGAAAACGCCTACCCCCTCTTGAAGGAGTACAACTACCCCGCCACCTACTTTGTTCAGACCGGCTTTGTCGGCGTGCCCACGGACAAAGATCACTTCACTTGGGATCAGATGCGGGAGATGGATGCCAGCGGGCTGATTGACTTTGCCGCCCACACCGTCAACCATCCTCCCGACCTGCGGCTGCTGGACGACACCCGCCTGCGGCGAGAGGTGTTGGACTGCAAGAGCAAGCTGGAGCAGGAGTTGGGCCACCCCATCCACTACTTTGCCTATCCGGAAGGCAACCGGGACGAGCGGGTGAAGCAATACCTGGCGGAGGCGGGTTACCGGATGGCCTTCACGATGGATCCCGGCTTTACGGGACAGTCGCCCAACTTGCTGGAGGTGCGCCGCTTTAACCAGTTTCGCCTCACCGAGGCCATTATCGGCGCCCGCACCTTCACCCTTGGCCGCAGCCCCGACTACTGGCTGGATGGAACGCAACCCTTGACCCTGACCGATAAGGTGATCGACAGGGTGCGGGTGCTAACCATCCGCGGCGGACGGGCAGCTACAGTGCACGCGGAGCGACGCTACGAGGTAAGAACCCTAGTCCAGCGCTACCAGGCCGATGCCGGCATTAACGGCAGCTTCTTCTCCATCCCTTGGATTAACTCGGCCAGCAACGTCATGGTGGGGCCGGTGATGGCCGCCAACCACAAGACTTTCATCCCCGGTCGCCCCGAAGACGACAAGGTGGTGCGCGGTCGTCCCCTGGTGCTGCTGGGCAGGGATCGGCTGCGCTTTGTACCCTTTGATCCCGACACCATGACCCAGCTCGACAACCTTCGCCAGCTCATGCCGGATGTCACGGACTTGTTTGTGGCGGGCTTGTGGCTGGTTAAGGATGGCCGCGCCCTCTCTCCGAGGGAGATCGACTCGTTTCGCCTCTCCAGCGCCGCCGAGTTCCGCCCCCGCGCCTTTTTTGGC
>NZ_JANSIR010000084.1:0-3188 GCF_047462155.1 Synechococcus sp. OH2 | reverse complement strand
GGGGGGCTGGGGCGGCGGGGGGGCAGGGCCAGGGCTTCTAGGGCGGCCTTGAGCCAGGCATTCTCATCCCCCTCCACCCTTTGCAGGGGCACCAAACCCTGGGCCAGGGGGCGTCCATCGCCTGTTTTCCAAGTGGCTACGGCCAGTTCCACTGCCGCGCCAGAAGGCAGGGCAAAGAAGCGGGTCTGGCGCTCGCTGCCTTGGGTGGTCTGTCCCACAATAACGGTGCTGCCGCTAGCTCCCAGCTGGGCTGCCAGGAGGGTAGCCCCCTGGCGGGTGTTGCCATCGACAAGGACGGCCAACGGGATCCCGGCGGCGAGGGGCAAGTTTTCACTGTTCCAGGGGGTAGGCTGGCCAAAGCGGTCTTCGGTAACCAGCAGCGGCTGCATGGAGCGGGGCAAAAATAGGCGTGCCACATCCGCTACCACCTGGGGGTCGTAGCCGATGGAGCCGCGCAGATCCAGGACGACGCCCTGGCTGTAATCCTGGGTGTAGAGGGCTTGGCGGATCTGCTGGGCGGTGGCAGGGGTGAGCTCCGGCACTGCCAGGTAAACCTGGCGCGGCCCAATCTGACGCGCCTGGAGGGATGGACGAGGGCGGTTGAGCAAGTCCCTAAAGCTTTGCGGATCCCAGAAGCGATCGGCGGGATCCCCATATTCGCGCAGGATCTCTCGAATTAGCTCATACTCAACTTCGATGGGCGGGCGGGGATCCCTGTAGGTGCGGGCCAACAGGCGGGTGTAGAGGTCGTTGTAGTTGACCGCAGCAGCCTGGTTGCCCGCCTGCCAAGACTCGTTGATGAACAGCCCCACCAGATAGCGCAGATCCTGGCCCAGGGCTGGCGCAGGAGAAGGGGGCCGAAGCACGGGATTGGCTGGCGCCCCTTGGGAGGGAGAAGCTGGCGCAACACTTGGCTCCTCAATTGAGGGGACGACCGGAACGGGTGGCAGGGCTGCCTGGCTCATCACGCTGGCTGGAAGGATCCCGCCGATTGCCACGGCCATTGCCCACACTCTTCCTGCCTGCGCCCATCTCTTCATGGCGACCTGCCTTTTTGCAGAGGCTGCGAATAGAATAAACCCCGCGCACTCCCTTCTGCCACTGTCCGCAGTGGGGGGTGCCTATTTTTTGCCTCTCAAAACTCTAGCGGTTGTAGGTCTGGAGGTAAGGGCAACCCTGGCAGGTTCTAGCTCTCGGCAGACCAGATTTTGCGGATGGGCAGGGTAAAGCCGGGCAGCACGTCTTCTCCCAACAAGGTTTCTGGGTCTTCCACCAGCTCCGGCGCCTGTCCTGGCCGGTAGATCATCACCCGCTTGGCCTTGGGATCCAAAAGCCACCCCAAGCGGCAGCCGTTGTCCAAGTGCTCCTGCATCTTGGCCTGGGCTTGAACCCAAGAATCGGTGGGCGAGAGGATCTCCACCACAAAATAAAAGTGTCGGTCTAGTTTAGCCGACGTGAGCGGTGGGGTTGACCAGGCCAATTACTTGGGTGTAGGCGCCGCGAGCCTGGGTCACCCCGATGGTGCGCTCGGCTTTTTCGATCATGGGGCGGCGCAGGCTGACCACCAAAAATTGTGCCTGGCGGGATTGCTGCCAGATCATGTCGGCCAACTTTTCCACGTTGGCCCCATCCAAAAACATGTCCACTTCGTCAAAGGCATAAAAGCTGGAGGGGCGAAACCGTTGCAACGCAAAAATAAAGCTGAGGGCCGTCAAGGATTTTTCTCCGCCCGACATGGCGCTGAGACGACGCACCGGCTTGCCTTTGGGGCGGGCCACCAGGGTCAGACCCCCAGCCAAAGGATCCTCTGGGTTTTCCAATTCCAAGTAGCCCTCGCCCTCGGAAAGCTGGGCAAAGATGGTCTGGAAATGGCTGTTGATGGCATGGAAGGCATCCAAAAACGCTTGGCGGCGCAGAGTAGAAAAGTTCTCGATGCGCAGCAGCAATTCGGTGCGCTCTTGGTGCAGGGTTGCCAGTTTGGCGCTGAGATCCCCTAGGCGGGCTTGGGTCTGTTCATATTCGGCGATGGCCAACATGTTCACCGGCTCCAGGGATCGCAATTGCTCTTCGATTTTGCGTTTTTGCTGCTGCAGCTCGTCTAGGGTCAGGTGGGGGGGCAAGGGGGGAAGGGGATGCGGCAGCGCTTGGGCCGCAGCTTGCAGTTGGGTTTGCAGTTGGGCCAGGATGGCCTCTTTTTCTTGCTGTTGGGTGAGGGCGTTGTAGCGTTCCCATTCCAGGCGTTGGAGCTGCTGCTGTTGGACGCGCAGTTGAAATTCCTGCCGCTCTCGCTCTTGGCGCAGGTGGGCGAGGCGGGCTTCAATCTGGCCCATCTGTTGCCGTTGCTCGGCAATGTGCTGCTGGATTTGGGCGAGAGTGGCCTGGGCCTGGGCGATTTGCTCTTGAAGTTGGGCCTGACGCCGTTCGCCCTCTTGCAGGCGCTCCTGGTGGTGCTGGATCTGGGCCTGCTTCAGGTGTTGCTGGCTGAGGTTCTCCTGTTGCTGTCGCTCTAGGTGGGCCAGGTGGTGTTGCAGCTCCGCCAGGTGGCTCTCCTGCTGCTGCACTGTCTGCTGCAGTTGCTGCCAGTGCTGGTTGACCGGGGATCCCTCCAGTTGGCTGAGCTTGAGGGTGAGGTCGGCCAGGCGCTGTTGCAAGGGATCCCAGCGGAGTTGAATCTGGTGCAGCCGCTGCTGGATCTGGTGGCTTTCGCTTTGCCATTGCGTCAGGGATCCCTGTAGGTGTTGCAGGCGGGCCTGCTGGTTTTGGCAATCGGCCTGGTGTCGCTCCAGATATTGCCGGGCTTGCAGGGCATCCTGGCGGGCCAGGAGCAGGGTCTGGGCCAGTTGTTTTTCGCGGGCTTGGGCGGCTTTTAGGCGAGGGGTGAGGGCGGCCAGCAGCGCTTCCAGATCGGCCAGGCGGGCGCGCAGGGCTTCCCCTTCCGAGTGTTCGCCGGCAGAAAAATGGATCCCCTGTCGCTGCGGGCTGGTGCCGCCGCTGATGGCCCCTGAGGTTTCCAGCAGCTCCCCTTCCAGGGTGACCATGCGGTGCTGGCCGATGTAGGGCCGGGCCAACTCCAGGCTCTGGAAAACCAGGGTGGATCCGAGCACAAAGCCAAAAACATCTCGGTAGCGCTCTTCAAAGTGCACCAAACGAATGGCGTAGTCGATCAGACCGTTTAAGTTGAGGGGGGC